>CALYPO010000010.1 GCA_945276085.1 uncultured Gilliamella sp. | reverse complement strand
AAAAAGTGGGTCTACGCAAAGCACGTCGTCGTCCACAATTCAGCAAACGTTAATTATTTTTTGTACAAAGGTTACAAAATTGTTTGCAAAAACCCAGTTTCGACTGGGTTTTTTTATTTGGATTCTAATTAGATGCTAATTCATAGCCTGACGGGTAAATGTAATTTTGTTAATTGATAAAAAACATTAATTTTATTAATTTATTGTTTTTATTTTAGTTTATTACGTTAATTAAATTCAAGCCTTTGTTTTAAGATGTATATTTATTCTTAAACTTTTGTCAAATTGCTGTTGTTTAGAGAAAGATAACAAGAAAATTAATTTTTTTTAACAAATTTGTTATCCAATTTGCTAGAATAGTTAAATTCTAAACTTTTTTTAATTTTGCATATTTGGAGTGAACATGGTTGTTGCTGTTAATAAACGTTCTGTAATGACATTATTTTGTGATACAACAGATATTTACGGCCATCAAATTCGTTTTGTGCTGGCAGAAAAAGGGGTAACTGCTGAAATTGAGTTTGTAACGGCAGATAATTTACCTCAAGAGCTTCTAGATCTTAATCCCTATGGTACAATTCCAACTTTGATTGATCGCGATCTAACATTATATGAACCTCATATTGCGTTAGAATATCTTGATGAACGCTTCCCTCATCCACCTTTAATGCCTGTTTATCCGATTGTTCGTGCAAATTCTCGTTTAACCATGTACCGCATTAAAAAAGAGTGGTATAGCGCTTATGAAACCATCATTGCCGATCCTAATAGCCAAGCTGCAAAAACTGCGCGTAAAAATTTGCTTGATGATTTGGTTTCCATTTCGGTTATGTTCAAAGAAAAACCGTATTTTATGAGTGATGATTTCACATTATGTGATTGTTATTTTGCCCCATTACTATGGCGTTTACCAATGATTGGTATTGAATTGCCAAAAGTAGCTGAGAAGAATTATCTAGCTTATATGGCACGTATTTTTGAACGTCCAGCTTTTGTTAACTCATTAACTGAAGAAGAAAAAAAGATAAGATCTTAAGTAAATTTTTATCTCGTTGATAAAACTGTTGAAATAGGTAGTTTTTATGGATCTTGAACAAATGACACCAAGGCGCCCTTATTTATTTAGGGCTTTTTATGATTGGATTATTGATAATGAACTAACGCCATATATTGTTGTTAATACTTCAATTTATGGTGTGATTGTTCCTCAAGAATTTGTCCAAAATAATCAGATAGTCTTAAATATTGCGCCACATTCAGTTGGTCAATATTTTGCGTCTAATGAACAAATTGAATTTAATGCTAGATTTTCTGGTGTTCCTCAACACATTGTTGTGCCAATGGCCGCTATTGAAGCTATTTATGCACGTGAAAATGGGGTAGGGATGGGATTTGAAGATGAACCTCAATATCATGCTCAGACCAAAAATAGTGACACACAACCTGAATCAACCAATAAAAAAACCACTAATCCATTTAGAGTTGTAAAATAATTAACCTTTCATAATTGTTCTTACTTGCTTAGTGACTGCGTTATAAACCCTACTAATGTCTTGCTTGCACCTCTGTAAGCAAGATCTCATGATGTACTTTACAAAAATTAATCTACAGGTGTAATAGTTATTTTTAAATAGCTAAACGCACAAAAAATATTGTTATTTTATTTTTTATAATTGATAATGATTATTATTATTAAATGAAAGTTGGTTAATTTTATGAAGTCCAGTAATAAAACTGCAAGTTCAAGACTTTGGGAGTTAGCATTTAATTATAAGGTTTTAATGACTTTCGCTTGTCTATTTTCAATTGTTAGTGTAGCCGTTTCTTTTATCCCATTTATCGCCATTTATTTTATTATTTATGAAATAGTAATGAGTATCAGTAGTGGTGCGGCGTTAAATAATGATTTAATTATCAATTATGGTTGGTTAGCTTTTATTTCAGCAGCGGTATCCATTTTATTGAACTTTTTGGGATTATGTTTTTCACATTATGCGGCTTTCAAAACTCTCTATCATTTAAAATATAATTTTGTAAGATACTTATCCCTATTACCATTAGGTTTTTTTTACACGCATTCGAGTGGAGAATTACGTAAGATTGTTGATGATGATATCGAAAAAATTGAACAATTTATCGCTCACCAACTACCCGACATGGTTGGGGCGTTTGCTTCCCCTGTTATGATTTTCATTATTTTAGCTGTCTTTGATTGGCGATTAGGTTTAGCGACGTTATTCCCTATAATGCTTGCCTATATTGTGTTAATCAGTGGTTATAAACGTCAAGATGTTAAACATCATCAACAAGAGTTTCAAAAAAGATTAATTGAAATGAGTAATGCATCTGTCGAATATATTCGTGGTATTACTGTTGTTAAAGCCTTCAATCAAACCTTTTTTTCATTTAAACGCTTTTATCAGTCAATTAAAGCTTACCAGTTATATTGCTTAAAATTTATCTATTGTTTCAAATATCACATGGCTTTTTTCTTATTGATATTAAATAATATTTACCTTTTTATTATTCCAATCATTATTTTATTATTAGGGCATACTGATAATTACGCTCATTTTATACTGTCTGCTATTTTTTATTTGATTTTTTCTTTAGGGTTACCAGCACCGTTCTTTAAATTACTTTATGTTACTAGGAATTTTCAAAATTCAGCAACTAGTGTGCAAACTATGGATGCGGTATTGAATATACCTTTGTTGCCTGAGCCTAAAATAGGTTTAAAAACAGATCATTATGATATATGTTTTAATGATGTGAATTTTTCTTACTCTAACAATCAAATTGATGACCAATCTGTCAATAATAACGCAATAAGCCATATCACATTCACTGCAAAACAAGGTCAAACAACAGCTTTAGTTGGTTTATCTGGCAGTGGTAAAAGTACCATTTCTTTACTGATACCACGATTTTTTGATCCTACCAGTGGGCATATCACTATTGGTGGTGTTGATTTAAAGCAGATGAACAGTGATTACTTGTTATCGTTAGTCAGTTTTGTTTTTCAGGATGTTTTTTTATTTAAACAACGCATTTTAGACAATATCAGAATCGGCAAACCTCATGCATCACTTGATGAAGTGATTGCTGCTGCGAAAGCGGCACAATGTCATGATTTTATTGAAAAGCTACCGGATGGCTATAATTCTGTTATTGGTACACAAGGCTTACATCTATCGGGGGGTGAAATGCAACGTTTGGCTATTGCAAGAGCATTATTAAAAAATTCGCCTATTTTGATCTTGGATGAAGCGACGGCATTTGCCGATCCTGAAAATGAATATAAGATTCAACTAGCATTAAAAGCGTTAATGAAAGATAAAACAGTCATTATGATTGCGCATCGGCTCTCTACCATTAAAGATGCTGACCAAATAATTGTTTTAGATAAAGGTCATATTGTTGAAAAAGGTGCGCACCAAACACTAATTGACAATCACGCAACCTATTACAAGATGTGGCAGTACTATCAAAAAACATTAGATTGGGATATGCCACAAAGTAATCAGGCAGTTGAAGCAAATGATAGGCAAATAAATCATGTTAATGAGGTGCGAGATGTTTAAACGTTTACTGATGCTATCAGATGTGGGAAATAAAAATCTAATTCAAGCTACGATTGCTTGCACTATTTCTAATCTGACATTAATGCTCCCTTTTATTATTTTATTGCAAGTTATGGTGTTACTGATAAACCCATTAATCAATAATGTGCCTATTAATAAAGATGATTTATGGATAATGGTTGCCTTTGGCGTTTTAGCCGCTTTGTTATTTTTATATTGTTATCAACGAGAATATAAAAAAACTTACGCGAGTGCTTTTGGACAAGCCGCTAATACTCGAATTGAAGTCGCAGAAAAAATTCGAAAACTGCCCCTAAGCTTTTTTAATCGTAAGGATTTATCTGAATTGACGACCAATATCATGGGTGACTGCTCAACGATTGAAAGTATGTTAAGTCACGTTATCCCCCAACTAATTGGTTATTCGTGTAGTAGCATAATTACCTGTAGTTTACTTGCTTTTTATGACTGGCGAATGGCTGGAGCCATATTGTGTACATTACCATTATCATTGTTGATTGTGATTATCGGTAAGTTGATTGAAAAAAAACTAAGCCATAAGCATATCGAATCAAAATTAGCTGTGTCGAATGAAGTACAAGAGTATCTTGATGGTATTAAAATTATTAAAGGTTTTGGACGCAGTGGAGAAAAATTTCAACAACTGGATAAAGCATTAAAGAATATGATGTGGGCATCGATTAAATTCGAAGGCATTGGCGGTATATTTGTTACGTTATCTATCATGATGTTACAGGTAGGGCTGGGGGTAGTGGTATTAGTGGGGGTAAAATTAATGGTTTCAGGTAGCTTAGCGCCCATTACTTTTTTAGCATTTGTGATCATTAGTTCTCGAATTTACAGTCCTTTAATTTCGGTATTAACGCTGTTACCTGAACTGTTTCATATGTTGGTTTCGATTGAGCGTATGAAGAGTCTTAATAAAGAATCAGTTATGGAAGGTCGTGATGATGTCGTTTTAAATGATTTCACAATTGATATTAATCATATTAATTTTTCCTATCATCAAAAAACCGTTATTCACGATTTAAGTTGCGTTATACCCTCAGGAAAAATGACAGCATTAGTCGGTCCATCTGGCAGTGGTAAAAGTACGTTATTACAATTAATTGCGCGTTTTTGGGATGTCGATAGTGGCACAATTAGCATTAGTGGATATGATATCAAAGACATCGATCCAGAAACCTTGATGCGTTATATGTCGTTTGTTTTTCAAAATGTTGTGTTATTTGATGATACCATTTTAAATAATATCCGTATTGGTCGCCATAATGCGACAGATGAAGAAGTGATGCAAGCTGCAAAAAAAGCGCGTTGTGATGAGTTAGTTGCACGCTTACCGAATGGTTGGAATACTTTAATTGGTGAAAATGGGAGTAAGCTTTCTGGTGGTGAAAGACAACGTATTTCAATAGCAAGAGCTTTATTAAAAAATGCGCCGATTGTGTTACTTGATGAAGCAACAGCTTCACTTGATCCCGAAAATGAAGTTTATATTCAGCAAGCTATTGCTGAACTGGTGAAAGATCGCACGGTAATTGTGATTGCGCATCGTTTAAAAACCGTCATTTCGGCAGATCAGATAATAGTATTAGATAAAGGTACTCTTGTCGAGCAAGGTAGTTATCAACAATTAATGAATAACAATCAACTGTTTGCTAAGCTTTATAAGCTACAAAAACAAACCTTTTCGTTGGCACCTTGAGTGCCTATATTTCTGAGTTAAATCGGTATATGATATGTGTAAATTATCATTATAGACTATAGATTAATGAACGAAATCGAATTGAAGTTTGAAATAACTAATCGCCAAATTGCTGACCTAACGTTGTTTTTAAACCAGTGGGTTAATTGTGATGCTGCTGAGTATATAGATAGTGGGCAAACGCAGCCAAGAATTTCACAATTAATCTTATTAAACACTTATTATGATACTCCAGACTATTATTTGCGTAATAATGGCTGTGGATTAAGAGTCAGAGTAAGCGAACAAGGTTCAAATCAACATTGTGAAATGACTCTTAAGCGTGATTCTCAATCAATAGCGGGTTTGCATCAACGCGCTGAATACAATATTGATTTACCCAGCCCACACCTTGATATAACGGCTTTGCCTAAAGCTGCACTACCAAAAGATTGCGATATTAACCAACTACAAAATCATCTTAAACCTTTATTTAGCACCAATTTTAAACGCCAAGCTTGGTTAATTTTATTTGCTAATAGCGAAATAGAAGTAGCTTTAGACCAAGGTGAAATCGAGTCGAATGGAACAAAATTACCCATCCAAGAAGTTGAATTAGAGATAAAACAGGGTAATAAGCAAGATTTGATTAATTTTGCTATTGAATTAGCTCGGTTTGATTTGCACCTTTTTTCGCAAAGCAAAGCAGCAAGAGGTTATCGATTATTAAAAAATCAACCAATTAACCACAGTGAAATTAATTTAAGTTGTCAACAAAGCTTACCTGATATTTTAAAATTCTGGCAACAAAATGAAGAGTATGCCTTAGCTAATAACGATCTCAACTTTTATCAACACACATTACAACAAGTTCAACAAGCTTTATTAGAAAAGGGTGTTTTCATTGAACCTGAATTCAATCAATGGCAGCATGCGTTACAATCGATTAAATCAGTAAGCGATTTTGCTTATAGTGAGGTAAATACTAAATTGAAGTTAATGTTATTAGCTCAAAATAACCGGTAGTGTTTTAGCAATATGTTTTAAATCATTATGGAACATTAAATGCCCGTTAATTTTTTTAAATTACCTTTATTGACGATATTATTTTTTCTGCTAATTAACGTTATTTTGCTAACAGGTTATTCTTGTTTTTTTGACATTAGCCTGTTTTTTTCACCAACCATTGGGCAAAGATCGTTTTATTGGGTAGTGGGTAATGTGCTTTTAACGCATTTCTTAATTCAATTACCCAATTTATTATTTATTTTTATTATCTCAACGCTGCTTTTATCTCGACAAGCTATTTATCAAATCCATTGGCGTAATGTCAGTTTTATTTTCATTATTTCAATTGTCATCACATTGATAACGCTGGTTAGTCAATACTATCTAAATCAATATGTTGTTCCTCTCTTAAATCAAAGTTCATCATCAAAACCATCTATATTAACCTCATGGATTTTGGTTATCGTATTGATGATAATTGGCTATGTTGTGATAGCAATGATGTATTATTTAGGCATGAAATTATTTAAAAAATACCTTATTTATACCCATTATTGCCTAACCAGGCAGCAAAACAAAAATTTACATTTATCATTGTATATCGTGCTATTTAATTGGTATTTTTTAACTTTGTTATTTAGTTTTTTTCACCTGCAGAACGTTTTTTATACGTCTTTGTTTGCTAATTTGGTTAGAACTGGCATATTGTTTACTTTTCTAATTGTAGTAAATACATTAGGTTATTTTGCTTTACGTAACGGTTTTACGGCTGTAAAAAACCATTTAGAAATAAAAAAACTGATCTTGAGTTCTTTATGGGCTTTTTTGATTCTTTGTTGTTTAACGTTAGCATTGATGTTTGGATTAATCCAATTGATGGGATTAATCGCAAATGAATATCTATCAGACACCATAGAAATAGGTTTGTGGTACCTATTTCTTTTGATCTTGTGCGTGTTAGGTTGTTTTGTCACTCGGGTATCGGTAAAACTGTTTTTTAAACAGCGTCAACTTATCAATCAACCAAATTTTATATGAGCTAATAATATGTCAGAATTAACTTCACTCCTTAATGATAAAAAACAGAAAATTATCTCACAATTGACTCAATGTGATCCTAATGATGTTCACGTTAATTTAGATATTTTGGTTCAAAGTGATTTTATCGTTGATGCTTTTTATCGGTTTCCAGAATGGTTGACAGACATTGTTAACAATCCCCCTCAGACTGATGAAAGACGTAACTATCAACAATGGTTAAATCAAAAGTTAGCGTCGGTATCTGATGAATTGACGCTCATGAAAGCGTTAAGATTATTTAGGCGTTATATCTTAGTGAGGCTTGAATGGTCACAATTAACGCAAACCAGTAGCGATGAGCAAATTTTATTGCAACTTACTCACTTGGCAGAGGTGATTATCATCACTGCGCGAGATTGGCTTTATGAACTGAGTTGTAAAGAGTGGGGTACGCCGTGTAATTTGCAAGGACAAGCGCAACCTTTACTTATCCTGGGCATGGGAAAATTAGGAGGGGGAGAACTTAATTTTTCATCTGATATTGACCTTATTTTTACTTATCCTGAACATGGACAAACACAAGGCGGTCGTCGCGAATTAGATAATGCTGTGTTTTTTACGCGTTTGGGACAACGTTTAATTAGAGCGTTAGATCAAGTTACCGAAGATGGTTTTGTCTACCGAGTTGATATGCGCTTACGTCCTTTAGGTGATGGTGGTCCGCTTGTTTTGAGTTTTTCGTCGATGGAAGACTATTATCAAGAACAAGGTCGTGATTGGGAACGTTATGCGATGGTGAAAGCAAAAGTGCTGGGTAATCAACAAGATCATTATACTGTTGAACTATATCAACTTCTCAAGCCATTTGTTTATCGTCGTTATATTGATTTTAGTGTATTACAATCATTGCGCAACATGAAAAGTATGATTGAACGCGAGGTTCGTCGTCGAGGTTTAAAAAATAATATCAAATTGGGTGCAGGTGGCATTCGTGAAATTGAATTTATTGTACAAGTTTTTCAACTTATTCGTGGTGGGCGAGTTGTTGGATTACAGACTCGCTCACTGTTAACCGCACTACAAGTCATTGAACATGAACAGTTATTGAATTATCAGGAAGTCTCAATTTTACGTGAAAACTACCTATTTTTACGTCGTTGTGAAAATGTGTTGCAAGCAATCAATGATGAACAAACACAAACACTTCCCGACGATGAATTAAATAAAGCTCGGTTATCATTGTCTATGGGGTTTGGCACTTGGCAAGAATTTGAAACGGAATTATTTGTTCGAATGCAGGCGAATCGTCAAATATTTAATGAATTAATTGGTGAGGATGACAATGAATCCTCAACTAAAACTAAACCTTATAATGACCAATTTGATGAATTATGGGTGCCTGATTTGCAATTGAGTGATGTGCAAGCACTATTACCTGATTATTCAGATGAGAAAGCTAATCAGCTCTACCAATTACTTTTACAATTCCGTAATGATATTGGTAAACGTACTATCGGCGTACGTGGACGGGAAATACTCGATCAACTCATGCCACGTTTACTTGATGCTTGCTGTAATGATAGTCATAGCTTGATGGTATTATCACGTATTTTGCCATTATTGGTAAATATTGTAAGCCGTACCACCTATTTAGAACTGTTATTAGAATATCCAACAGCATTAAAACAATTAATTCGATTATGCAGTGCATCGCCTATGATTAGCGATCAGCTTGCACATTATCCAATTTTGCTTGATGAACTAATTGATATTAATTCATTGTATCAAACACTTGCGCCACAAGAGTATAAAAATCAGCTCTACCAATACCTATTACGTATTTTATCGGATGATGAAGAACAACAACTTGAAGCACTACGGCAGTTTAAACAGATGCAACTGCTGCATATCGCGGCGGCTGATGTTGAGCATGTATTATCGACCATGAAAGTCAGCGATCATTTAACCTATGTTGCAGAATCGCTCCTTGATTTTGTTGTTCAAATGGCCTGGAATCAGATGGTGGGTCGTTATGGTAAACCTGAACATTTAGTGGATAATCAAAAAGGGTTAGTTGTGATTGCTTATGGTAAATTAGGTGGATGGGAACTGGGTTATGGCTCAGATTTGGATTTAGTTTTTTTACATGATTGCCCCGTTCATAGCATGACCAATGGCGATAAGCAGATCGATAGTCGTCAATTTTACTTACGACTAGTACAACGAATAATTCACCTATTTAATGTACGAACCAGCTTTGGTATTCTTTATGAAGTTGATGTCCGCTTGCGACCACAAGGTGATGCTGGACTATTAGCGTGCAGTTTAGATTCATTTGAAGATTATCAGATGAATGAAGCATGGACATGGGAACACCAAGCTTTGGTTCGAGCAAGAGCTGTTTATGGCGAATCCGCACTCATTGATCGCTTTAATCAGATTCGTCATAGTATATTAAGCCAACCTCGAGATGAAAATCGATTAAAAACTGAAGTAAGAGAGATGCGCGAAAAGATGAGAAGCCATTTAGGCTCCACACAATCAGACTTATTTAATTTAAAAATTGATGAAGGTGGAATTGGCGATATTGAATTTTTGTCTCAGTTTTTGGTACTTAACTATGCTCATCAACAACCTAAAATGACGCAATGGAGTGATAATGTGCGTATTTTAGAGTTGGCTGCAAAATATCAAATTATGGATAATGAGCAAGCGCAGCAATTGACAAAAGCTTATATCGACATGCGTAACGAAATTCATCGTTTAGCCTTACAAGTTTTACCCGGTACGGTTGATAATTCTTGTTTTACACAGGAAAGAGCAATAGTAAAACAGAGCTGGAATAAATGGTTAAATTGAATGTTTAATATTGGTTAATAAGCGAGTTTGATATCAAAAAACAATGATGCTCGATATCTTATTAAAACTAACCTACTAGTTAGGCTTCATTTGCAAGTTTGATAAAGGTTCAACAAACTTATATTAAATAGAGTGATGATCTAAGGTTCAAATAAGATTTTAATATCAACACGTTACCATATAGTTAGTTAAGTTGAGTGGGTTATTACCGGTTATTTATGGAGTTTAATATCAATGGCAACGATTAAAGATATCGCTAAGATGGCGGGTGTATCACATGGTACGGTGTCAAATGTACTAAATGGTCGCGGTAATGTCAGTGTCAAAAAAATTAAACTTGTTGAGCAAGCCGCTCAAGCATTAGGGTATCAACTAAATTTACAAGCAAAATTTTTAAAACAAGGAACGACCAAAACGATTTCGGTCTTGTTACCCAATATTACCGCTGAACAGTACGCCGATTTATATGATGGGCTTTTTAGTTATTTAAATCGATTAGGTTATGGATTAACCTTATATTTAACCTATGATTCAAAAGAGTTTGAATTACAACTCATTCAAGAAATTGCTGTAAAACGCGATTATGCGGTGATTGTGGTCAGCGCTTTAGACAGCGCACAAAGTTATTACCAAACGCTAAAAGTAGATAAAGAAAAAATTATTTTTGTTTACCGTAAACCAAAATCTGCGCTGAAATTCATATCATTAGATTTTGAAAAAGCTGGGCATGATATTGCCTGCGAAATGATAAAAAATAATTATCGGCATATTGGTTTATTTAGTAATTCTGATCAACATACTCATTCACAATCTTTTAAAAAAGGGTTAGAGCAAACCTTTAAGCAACAAAATTATCGTGTCGAGATAAATTGCATTACTTCAATGCCTTCAAATAGTACCTATAATTTATCATTCAATTTTTTTGCAAATGAGCAAGTAGAGTACGATGCCATCATTACCATGGATATGGAGCGCGCACATTTTGTTCGTAATGCTAATTATTTCGGAAGTTTACAATCTTGCCCACCCATTTATACATTAACAAATCATAGTTTTTTTTATGAAAACCATTTTTATCAATATCATATGAATTATGGGATATTAAGTCGGCAAATTGCCAACTTAATTGAGGACCAGCCAGTTACTTTACCTGAAAATAAAGGATTTACCTTACTTCCTGATTCATTGCCCCACGACAAGACTAACGATGGTGATACAGTTAATTTTTTAATCCTTCCCAGCCCGTCAACCCAAGCCGTAGTCAAATTATTACCTCACTTTAGCAAAATAAGTGGTATTAATGTTAATTTAATAGTTAAGCCTTTTGATGAGATTTATCACATACTTAATCATATAGAACATCATCAATATCTGGATATTATTCGGATTGATATGGCGGGTTTGCCTTGGTTTGCCCCTTCAATATTTAAACCGCTATCTGAACTGCAAATTGATTTATCCAATATCTTTACACGCTATACGCCTGAAATAATAGACCGTTTTAGTTATGTGAATAATATCGCTTATGCTTTGCCGTTCGATCCAAGTGTACAAATGCTGTTTTATCGTAAAGATCTTTTTGATGATCCGTTAATTAAACGCGCTTATTTTGAGCAGTTTCGTCAACAACTTGATGTACCGGCAAATTTTGCTGATTTTAATCAAATATCGGCTTTTTTTAATCGACAGCAAAATGGGGAGTCACAAGTAGAGTTTGGTAGTTGTTTTACCTCAGGTAATGATGAACTCATCGCTTCCGAATTTTTAGTCCGCTATTATGCACAGGGTGGAAAATTATTTAATCAACCCCAACCTCAGCTCGATACTGCTATAGCACTTACAACGTTAACTCAATTACACTCTTTTATTAAACTAGCCAAAAATATTAATGCCACTTGGTGGCAAGATTCAGTGAAATTATTTGAACAAGGCAAGTTAGCGATGCTAATTGTTTATATGAATTTGTTTAGTTGTATAAATCATCGTAACATTTTGCCGTTGGTGGGGTATGCTAAAGTGCCGGGTAATAAGCCTTTATTTGGTGGTGGTTCTTTAGGCGTATCAAAGTATAGTCAAAAAGATGCGGCTATAAAATCTTTTTTTGAGTGGCTATATTCGCCAGAAATTAGCGAACAGATTGCGTTGTTGGGTGGGGCAACGGCACAAAACTCTATTTTTCAAAATCAACGCATTATCAATAGCTATCCGTGGCTCACTGTGGCTAAGCAGCAGTACGCTAACGGTATACGTGAAAATAGTATAAAAGGTAAGGCTGTGAATTTAAGGTGTGTTGAAAACATCATAGGTAATTATTTATCAAAGTGGATGGCTAAACAATACGATTCAAAACAAGTTATTGATTTGATTAATGATGAGATAAAAAAACAATATTGCTAATGATAAACACACTAACAATATTGTTTGATTTGATAATTAAAATCAGATTATTTTGATTTTTCTTTCGGGGCCATTATTACATCTTTATCTTTGAACAATAACCAAAAACCAATCGCAACAATCGCTGCCACTACAGCAGGATAGATCCAAAATTCTTGCCATTGTGGCCCAGCATTTGGCAGCGTTTTTTCGGTAACTACGCGATTGTTGATAAATCCACAAACTGATGCGGCCATAAATACGCCAAAGCCGTTAGAAACAATAAAACGTAAGCCTTGCGCTTGTGCTTTGATTTCTGGTCCTGCTTTTTTATCTACATAAATATCACCAGCGGTAAAGAAGAAGTCCCAACAAACACCTTGTAAAAGTAATGTGCCAATAATATAAAAGAACATCGTACTACCATCAGCAGTGGCGGCTAACGATAACATTAAACTACGAATAACCCAGCATATTGCGCCAAATAAAATGATTTTTTTGAAACCAAAACGACCTAATAAGAAAGATAGAAGGAACATAAATAAGACTTCAGTGGCGATAGCTATTTGCATCATTGATGCAGGTTCTAATCCTAAAACAGGTAGATAAACCGGTAAATAAGCACTATAAGCTGTTTTAGTTATCATTAAGATAAAAGTGGACAACATAAAAATAGTAAAGTATTTATCTTTAAAAAGTGATAATGCATCTAAACACATCGCATCGCGCAAAGAGAATTTTTTATTTTTGCTGCTTGGTGGTGTATTAGGTAGTGTGAAGCAATAAATGCCATAAACAACAGATGCACCTGAAGCAAGTAAAAATGAATTGATAGAACTAGAAAAACCTGTGTAACCAAGAATCAACCCTACAATCATAAAGCCGATAGTACCAAATACACGAATAATTGGGAACCAACGTACACCATCTATATGTCTAAAGCTAACGCTATTGGCTAAAGCTGTTGTTGGATAGAATAATAAACCAACGATGAAAATCATGATTAAAAAACCAGCAATATTGCCGTTTTCAACAAAGTTAGGAATCAAGAATAATACAACGGCATTGAGAATATGCAATATGCCCATCACTTTTTGTGATGCAATAAATCTATCCGCAATCATGCCAATAAATAACGGTGAAATGATGGTTGCGATACCTAATACAGAGTAAGTTGATCCAACAATCTCTTTTAATCCATAAGCAGCGAGGACTGCCCCAATAACCATATTCCATGCACCTTGCACAAAATATTGTAAAAACATCATTACCAGTAGACGTGGTATTTTAAACATAAAAAACTCCGTGTTAAATTGTTTTTATTAAGCCGTCATAAGCGACTTCTATATTATGAGGTTTGAATATTTCCACTAATTCATCGTGCATAAAGCCACTACTATGTGAATGATGCGACGTTATTAGTTGTGTTTTATTATGAAAAATATTTTCACTAATCATGCGTTGTTGTGCGGCGATCACAGTTTCAATGCTCATATGATTATTGGTGCGGTCGTCTTGTTTATAGCCATAGGTACATTCAAAGATCGCTAAATCAATTTTTTTGCCGCTGTTTTTGAGCCATTGCCAAGTGAGTTCAGGAAAATAGCCAGAATCATGACCATGAAGAATAGTTTTCCCCTCTTTTTCAATTAAGTAGATAAAACAAAATTCCCATTTTGCATGATTCGATAGTAAAGGCGTCACATGATAGCCAGCAGAGCTGGTAATAGTCTGATAAGGGACCAATAAATTAAACACAAAGCGTTCAGGGCTGTAACCTGGTAGCACATGTAAGCACCCATTTATTGCGATATCATTGCCGTAGATATAAAGCGGGTGATCAATGTTAAAGCCATAATCTACCATACGGCTAAATAGATCACCGACATTAAAATGGTCTGGATGAGTATGCGTAAATAACAAATCTTTAATTTTAGTTACATCAATATTTTCTCGCATAACTTGGTAACTAAATTCGGGTGCAAAGTCAATTTGCATGATGTCATCAATGATAACGGAGCTTCGGCTCCTGATATTTTTACCTTTTTGTATGCGGGTTTTCTCGCAGATTTCACATTTACAAAAAGGATTTGGGATACCTTCCGAGGCTGCTGTACCCAAAAACTGTAGTTTCACATTGTTCTCCTATAATTCAATGATTCAAATTGTTGTCATTTTATTTGGTGATATAAAGCATTTAAAATTGGAACGTTCCAATTTTATTGAAATGACTTGAATTCCACAATAAAATTAATTAATTTTTTGTTAATTCGTGAGGAAGATCAAAATTTGTAAGGGATGATGAGTGTCGAACTCTAAAATTAATGAGGGGAAAGATTATCGGCGAGTTTACTCATTCGCCGATAAATGGTTATTTAAAAGTAGATAATGACGTAATATTTAGTTTGCTTCTTTCCAAAGAATTAAGTCTTGATCCTCAAGGTCAGATGGATCAAATCCAACTACTGAGGGGAGATCTTCGCGATCAAACGCCATGTCGCCACCATTGACATCAATATCCCCTTTTTTGATACCTTTAAAATCATAAAGGTTGGTATCACATAAATGTGAAAGCGTAATATTTTGCGTGGCTCTAAACATGGTTTCTATACGACCAGGAAACTTTTTATCCCAATCGTTTAGCATCTCTTTAATCACTTGACGTTGTAAATTAGGTTGTGAACCACAAAGATTACATGGAATGATTGGAAATTGCTTAATTTCTGCATATTTTGCAATATCCTTTTCTTTGCAGTAAGCAAGCGGTCGAATAATAATATGCTCGCCTGAGTCATTAACCAATTTGGGTGGCATTGCTTTAAGTTTGCCACCATAAAACATATTTAAAAATAACGTTTCTAGAATATCATCGCGGTGATGACCTAACGCAATTTTCGTTGCGCCAAGCTCTGTTGCGGTGCGGTATAAAATACCACGACGCAAACGAGAACAAAGTGAACACGTTGTTTTGCCTTCAGGAATTTTTTCTTTTACGATACCATAAGTATTTTCTTGAACAATTTTATACTCAATACCTAATGACTCTAAGTACTGAGGCAAAACATGTTCAGGAAAACCGGGTTGTTTTTGATCTAAATTGACGGCAATTAGTTCAAAATTGATCGGGGCACTGATTTTCAAATTTAATAAAATATCGAGTAGCGTATAGCTATCTTTACCACCTGATAAGCAAACCATAATCCGATCACCATCTTCAATCATATTGAAGTCGGCAATGGCTTCTCCAGTTAGACGACGTAACCGTTTATGTAATTTATTTTGATTATATGTATTCATCACGATTTTATAGATTATTCAGCTCGGCTCATATAACGGCGTTCAGCAATATGAATTTTCACTTTTTCGTTGTTATCAATGTATTCTGGAACCTGAATAACTAAGCCAGTTGATAAGGTTGCCGGTTTTGTGCGTGCACTGGCAGACGCACCTTTGATGCTAGGTGAAGTTTCAATGATTTCTAAATCAACCGTTTGCGGTAACTCTAATGCAACTACCTCGCCATCAGCCATTAGCACTTGAATACCGTTCATTCCCCCTTCAGGAATAAATAATAGCTCTTCTTCGATTTGCGCTTTTTTGAAGATAAATGGCGTGTAATCTTCATTATCCATAAAGACATACTCATCACCATCGATATATGAAAAACTAACCGGACGACGAATTAATTCAATGGTTTCGATAATATCATCACCTTTAAAACGTTCTTCGACTTTACCGCCAGTTTTTACATCAGTAAATCGCATTTTATAAAGTGTACTAGCGCCACGTGCACTAGGGCTTTGAACATCAATATCTTTAACCAATAATAATTTACCGTTATAAGTGACTGCATCGCCACGTTTTATTTCATTTGCTTTAGCCATAATATCTTCTTCGTGATTATTAAAAATAGAGTTGAAAATTAGCTCGCTATTTTAGCGCTATCTTGCTATTGTCACCAACAAAATTTACCGATTAATGTCAAATTATGAAAAAAACAACGGATAGCTTATTTCAATGTCGAAAAAACTGTGGTGCTTGTTGTATTGCGCCTTCAATTTCGTCAATGATTCCTGGTATGCCAAATGGTAAACCCGCTGGAGTTGCATGCATTCATTTAAATGCTAATTTTCAATGTGACTTATTTGGACAGTCATCAAGACCAAAAGTTTGTGGTCGGTTAAAGCCTTGTATTGAGATGTGTGGCAACAATCGTGTACAAGCTTTAAATTATTTAACTCAATTAGAACAGTTAACTAGCGTTTAACTATTGCTAATATTTAATAAACGAGTTTTATTATTAGAATTATTTATCTCGCGTCGTTTTTTTTTTGATAAACTTCATCGCATTTCATTATTTAATGATAAATGACCATATTAATTAGATTAATCTTTAGTTAATTGTTGTTAGGATTGCGGTATTACACTATTAACTGAATTTTTCTTATTGTCTTTTTTAATCTTTTTAAACAGAAGAATATTGT
This sequence comes from uncultured Gilliamella sp., assembly GCA_945276085.1. Lineage (GTDB taxonomy): Bacteria > Pseudomonadota > Gammaproteobacteria > Enterobacterales > Orbaceae > Gilliamella. The sequence goes on along the minus strand of CALYPO010000010.1, from coordinate 18,623 downwards.
TATGAATAATAAATTAAAACGGGACTTAAAATCTCGGCATTTAGCCATGATTGCTATTGGCGGTTCAATTGGTACAGGGCTTTTTGTTGCTTCAGGCGCAACGGTTGCTCAAGCGGGTCCCGGTGGTGCATTACTTTCGTATGCTATCATTGGTATTATGGTGTACTTTTTAATGACCAGCCTTGGTGAACTAGCGGCGTATTTGCCGGTGTCAGGGACCTTTGCTACTTATGGCGCTCGTTATGTTGATGAGGCTTTTGGTTTCGCAATTGGATGGAATTATTGGTATAACTGGGCAATTACTGTTGCAGTAGATTTAGTTGCTGCTCAGCTTGTTATCTCTTATTGGTTTGATGCAGGTAGTTATAGTTGGCTTTGGAGCTTGCTGTTTTTAAGCATCATCTTTTGTTTAAACTATATTTCTGTAAAAGGATTTGGTGAAGCCGAGTTTTGGTTCTCATTAATTAAAGTTGTCACTGTTATCGTGTTTATTGTGATTGGTTTGTTGATGATTGTTGGCATTTTAAAGGGGAGTGAAAATGCAGGTTGGCAAAATTGGACTATTGGTGATGCTCCTTTCGTTGGTGGTTTTTCCTCGATGATAGGGGTTGCGATGGTTGTTGGCTTCTCATTCCAAGGTACGGAGTTAATCGGCATAGCGGCTGGAGAGTCAAAAGATCCAGAAAAAAATATTCCAAAAGCGATGAAGCAAGTTTTTTGGCGAATTTTACTGTTTTATATTTTTGCTATTTTGGTCATTAGCTTAATCATTCCTTATACGGATCCAAATTTATTACGTAATGAAGAAACCGACATCAGTGTCAGCCCATTTACCTTAGTTTTTCAGCATGCAGGACTATTATCCGCTGCGGCAATTATGAATGCGGTTATTTTAACATCGGTATTATCGGCGGGTAATTCCGGTTTATATGCCTCAACACGGATGCTTTATGCATTGGCTAAAGAGGGGAAAGCCCCTAAAATCTTTTCAAGGCTATCTTCATCAGGGGTACCTAGATTTGCACTTATCGCAACAACAATTATTGCTATGCTATGTTTTTTAACTTCGATGTATAAAGATCAAGAAGTTTATTTATGGTTGCTTAATATGTCTGGCATGACAGGTTTTATAGCTTGGCTTGGTATTGCAATTAGTCACTACCGTTTTAGAAAAGGTTATATTGCACAAGGATTAGATATCAATAAGTTACCTTATCGTTCAAGCTGTTTTCCATTTGGTCCAATATTTGCTTTTGTCCTATGTTTGATTATTACACTAGGTCAAAATTATGAAGCATTCTTACAAGATACTATTGATTGGAATGGCGTAATAGCAACATATGTCGGTTTACCACTATTTTTGGTAATCTATTTTGGCTACAAAATTGTGAAAAAGACCAAATGGGTTAACTATTCAGAAATGGATTTTTCACAAGTAAATTAATTAGCATAATAGTATTAAAGCTCTTTTTTCCGTCGACACAAGTCGACGGAATTTTATTAAAAAAGAGAATAAACCGTTTTAGATTTAATAATGATTAAATAACAATTCTGATGATAACGATATTAGCGACTACGGAATATGATACGTGCTTTAGATAGATCGTAAGGTGTCATTTCAACGGTAACTTTATCGCCAGTTAAAATACGAATATAATTTTTGCGCATTTTACCAGAAATATGTGCAGTAACGACATGACCATTTTCAAGTTCAACACGGAACATCGTGTTTGGAAGAGTATCAAGTATGGTACCTTGCATTTCAATGTTATCTTCTTTTGCCATTGGGGCCTCTTATTAATAAATACAAATTAAATATACTCATATCATCATCCATTTATTCCCATATCATCTGGGGATAACGTGACAACTAAAAACTTTTTCAAAATTGCTGTTATCGACTTTTGTGCATATAGATTAATTGACATTGAGTATAAGCTATAAAATCACTGAATTTATAATATATAAAGACAGCGGCAAAATAATGCCGAAAAAACTGACAGAAGTAAAGACCTTTCTAATTTTTCTTTCCATTATAAAGCCCTTGCTCACAAATATAACGCCATACTTTGGGGGGTAATAAATTTTTACAACTTTGTTGATTATGAATATTTTGTCGAATTTCTGTCGCAGATATATTTTCTAAAGGGGTATGTGCAAAATAGATGTAACCAGCTGGAAAATCATGCAAATCGTCAATATTGGTTGTTTGATGTTGAGTGATAAACGCTTGAAGTTCATTGTCAGTCGTTTTTTCGGTATAACCTGGACGTCTACAAATAAGTAAATGACAGTAATTAAGTAGTATTTTCCAATCTTTCCAGGTGGGTAAATTTATTAAAGAATCTTGTCCCATGATAAAGGCTAGACCAGACTGATCACCATGTTGGTCACGCCACTGTTGCAGTGTTTCGATAGTGTAGGACGGTCGGGTTAAATTTTGTGGTAGTAATTCTCTGGTATCAATTGAAAATAACGGTATATCGCTTATGGCTAAATTTAACATAGCTAGGCGCTGTGCTATCGTTGCCTCAGGTTGCGGTTTATGCGGGGGAATATGGTTGGGTAATAAACTAATTTTCGTTAAGCCAACCTCTTTTGCGAGCGCAATTGCTGGGTAAATATGCCCATAATGAATTGGATCAAAAGTGCCGCCGAACAATGCTGTTAACATTTATTTAATCCCATAAATTGCATTGTTAAAGCCGATAGCGCATCCCACACTCGTAGTTGATTATCATGTTTCAAGCTGATTTCGATTTCAGTAAGTAGAGCTAGCGTTGAAAATAGATCTTTAATATCATTACGATTTAAATAATTGGTATACATTGCTCTTTTATTTTGCCAAATTTTATATTCATCAAAAATTTGTTTTAACGGTTTTGATGATAAGCCTTTTTTTAGATTGATGATCAAAATCAGCTCACGTTGAATAATTCGGAGTAATATTAATGGTTCAAAATCATTCATTTTTAATTGCTGTAAAATGTGGGTTGCTCGCTTTGTTTTGTGAGCAACCATTGCATCAATCCAGTGATATGGGGTAAATATGGCTGAATCATTAATATTACTTTCAACCTGATCATAAGTTATTGTTTGATTTGTATATAATAACTTTAATTGTTCAATAATTTGCGTTAATGCCAGTAAATTTCCTTCGTAATAATAACAAAGAAGATCGATAGCTTCAGGTTCAACCACTATTTGCTTTTGTTGAAGATGATTTTTAATCCATTGTGGTAATAAAGCTGTGTCAGGCGTAGTACAATTGACGACGACTAAGTTATCAGATAATTTTTTATACCAAACTGCATTTTCTTGAGTTTTAGTAATTTTGGTTAAACTGATAATTAATGCAATATCAGGATTGAGTATTTCACTTAAACTATTCAGCTTTGAACTCGCCGCTGCATTGATTGTGTTTTCACCAAAATCTAAAAAAATAAGCGTATTGGTTGAAAACAGATTCATTGCATGACAACTATCAAAGATAGGCTGCCAATCAGTTTGATTATCTATGTTAAATGTCAGTTGTTCATTAAAGCCAGCTTGTTTAAAAGCGGTTTTTAGCTGCGATTGGCTATAATATTGTAAATAAGGATCGTTGCCTAATAGTAAATAATAGGGCGATCCTAATTTTGTCGTAATTTGGTCTGCGTTGATTTTAATCATGTCAAAAAGTTAATTAACAGCATCAACCGATTTCAATTTACGAATAATTTGCTTAGCGGCTTGTTTATACATTTCATCTTCAATTAAATCTTGCTCGGTTGTTTTAGCAAGTGCTGCTGTTGGGTTATCAAAAAATGTACGGAAAATACGAACACTAATTGGGTATACCTTTTCACTCGCAACAATAACTTGAGCGTCAACATTTAAGACTAATTGATATTCCGCCGCCTTACCATCTTGGTAAATAGATATCGTACTACGATCAATGGACTCTCTTATAATATTTAAAGAGGGATAATTGTGTGATACATCATTGTTAGCTAATGTAACTTTATTATCCTTTAATAACTCTTTAATATTTCTTGAAAGCTGTCCATAAGGATCATAACTGATATAAGCCATTGTTTTAAATCGTGCCGGTATTTCAGTTTCATTTTGTAGATGAAAACCACAACCCGTCAGTGATACTGCCATTAGCATAAATAAGGCTATATATTTTTTCATAAGTATTACCACCACCCATGTTTTAATTTTAACAGTATCAACCAACAACAAGATTTAATAATTTACCTGGTACATAAATAACTTTACGAATAGTAACGTCCGCTAAGTATTTTTGGATATTCGGTTCTTGTTTTGCTTGCGCCAATACCAAATCTTGATCAGCATCAGCAGGAACGGTAAACTTACCACGTACTTTACCATTAATTTGCACAACAATCAGTTTTTCATCTTCGACCATGGCTGACTCTTCAGCTATAGGCCATGTTGTATTATCAATTGTTTCACTATGACCTAAAGCTTGCCACATGACAAAACAAGCATGAGGCATCATTGGGTAAAGTAAACGAACAATCGCATTTAAAGCTTCATCCATAAGCGCATGGTCTTGTGCTGATTCTTGTGGTGCTTTTTGCAAACGATTCATAAACTCCATTACCGCAGCGATAGCAGTATTGAAGGTTTGACGACGACCAATATCATCACTGACCTTAGCAATTGTCTTATGTAATTCACGTCTTAATGCTTTTTGATCGGCATTTAAAGCATTAACGTCAAGTTTATCCACACTGCCTTTTTGTGCGTGTTCATAAACTAAACGCCAAACACGTTTTATAAAGCGATTGGCACCTTCAACGCCAGACTCTTGCCATTCAAGGGTCATCTCAGCCGGTGAGGCAAACATCATAAACAAACGTACAGTATCGGCGCCATATTTTTCGACCATTTCTTGCGGATCAATACCGTTATTTTTTGATTTAGACATTTTAGTCATACCGGCATGCACCAGCTCATTACCTTTGCTATCTACCGCTTTCACAATACGACCTTTTTCATCACGTTCGATTGTGACCTCAGTTGGCGATACCCAAATACGTTCATTGGTTGGGCTGGTATAATAAAACGCATCAGCTAACACCATACCTTGGCAAAGCAAACGCTTAGCCGGTTCATCTGATGATACTAGACCAAAATCACGCATTAACTTATGGAAGAATCTAAAATAAAGTAAATGCATAATGGCATGTTCAATACCCCCTACATATTGATCGACTGGCAACCAATAATTGGCAGCTTTTTCGTCCAACATGCCTTTGTCATAATGTGGGCAAGTATAACGAGCATAATACCAAGATGATTCCATAAACGTATCAAAGGTATCCGTTTCACGCAATGCTGGTTGTCCATTTACCGTGGTTTTTGCCCAATTAGGATCGGCTTTAATTGGACTGGTAATACCGTTCATTTCAACATTTTCTGGTAAAATAACTGGCAGCTGATCTTCTGGTGTAGGAATTGTGGTGCCATCTTCAAGTGTCACCATTGGAATTGGTGCACCCCAATAACGTTGGCGAGAAACCCCCCAATCACGTAGGCGGTAATTAACTTTACGTTCACCAATACCTAACGCTATGAGTTTATCGGCAATAGCATTAAACGCTTGTTCAAAATCAAGGCCATTAAACTCACCCGAATTAAACAATATACCATGTTGAGTATACGCATTTTCGGAAAGATCCGGCGCATTGCCATCTTGATCTAAAATTACCGGTTTAATTGGCAAATTATATTTACTTGCAAACTCATAATCGCGTTCATCATGGCCAGGTACTGCCATTACTGCACCGGTTCCATATTCGATTAAAACAAAATTAGCAATCCAAACTGGAACTTTATCGCCTGTTAATGGATGAATAGCAAAAAATCCTGTCGCCATGCCTTTCTTTTCCATGGTCGCCATATCGGCTTCGGCAGTTTTAGTATTTTTGCATTCAGCAATAAATTCAGCAATTTTGGTGTTATTTTGGGCTGCTAATTGCGCTAGTGGGTGTTCGGCCGCAACAGACACAAAACTCACACCCATTAATGTATCTGGCCGCGTAGTATAAACTCGTAACTTATCAGCATAGTTTTCAACCGCAAAATCAAACTCTACACCTTCAGAGCGGCCAATCCAGTTACGTTGCATGGTTTTAACTTGTTCTGGCCAGTTTTCTAATGTATCTAAATCGTTAAGTAACTCTTCGGCATAATTAGTAATTTTAATAAACCATTGTGGGATCTCTTTGCGTTCAACGGGGGTATTACAGCGCCAACAGCAACCTTCAACCACCTGTTCATTAGCAAGGACGGTCTGATCGTTCGGACACCAGTTAACAGCGGATGTTTTTTTATAAACTAAACCTTTTTCAAATAGTTTAGTAAAAAACCACTGTTCCCATTTGTAGTATTCAGGACGGCAGGTTGTCACTTCGCGATCCCAATCATAACCAAACCCTAATAACTGTAGTTGCTTTTTCATGTAAGCAATATTTTCATAGGTCCATTTAGCCGGTGCAGTGTTATTTTTCACTGCCGCACCTTCTGCCGGTAAACCGAAAGCATCCCAACCAATAGGTTGTAAAACATTTTTGCCATTTAAACGTTGATAGCGTGAAATAGTATCACCGATAGTATAGTTTCGAACATGACCAAGGTGTAACCGCCCTGATGGGTAAGGTAACATTGATAAGCAGTAATACTTTTCTTTTGAGGGATCTTCGGTAACATGGAATGTTTTATTTTCTTGCCAATGTTGTTGAACTTTGGCTTCAATCTCATCGGGGCGATATTGTTCTTGCATGACGAATTAATGTCCTATCTATTATTGCTAATAAAAATAATTTGCTAATTGTATTGGTTATTGTCACGTTTTACAAACGATATGTGAATGTATGAATAGATTTATTAAAGGGGATAATTTAGGCAACTCATTAATAAGATTAACAAACAGAGTAATTGCTGGCTGATAATCTTAGTGATGGGCGGGTAATTATCCCGCCTCTTACGGCTTTAGTTACCATTAAATACGCTGGTTAAGCGTGATAAAAATGAGCGCTGTTCTTCTTTAGGCATGTTTTCAAGATTTGCTTGTATAAGCGTATCGGTTTTTTGTGTTTCATTAGTCAAGCCTAGTTCATTATAGGCATCGCGCATTAACAGTAGACCTTGTTTAGTTGAATCCGTATCCGGAAATAACGCAATCATTTGGCTAACACGATTAATAACCGCAACATAAGCACCGCGCTGAGTATAATATTCCGCTATTTTAAGTTGGTATCTTGACAGTCTATTTTTCAAAAATACCAAACGTTTTTGTGCATCAGCGGCGTAAATACTGGTTGGAAAACTTGAAACCAGGTAAGTAAAATCTTTAAAAGCAGCGGTAGCAAAGTCAGGATCTCGGTCTGAACGATCAACATTGAACCAACCTTGGATCATATTGTTGTCTTGAGCCATATTGGCTAAACCACGCATATAAATAACCCAATCGATATTAGGATGAGTCGGGTTTAATTTTAAAAATCGGTCAACCGACGCGATAACTAATGGGAAATTAGCAGATTTATAATAAGCATAAATTAAATCAAGTTGCACTTGTTGTGAATAAGGACCAAATGGATAATTTTTATCCATTGCCTCTAATATAGTGATACTGGATTTTATGTTACCACTTTCTAGCTCGGTTTGAGCTTTGTTGTGGAGTTCTAATTCTGATACATTTTCAACATCAGGCTTTGTTGTTGTGCAGCCAATTAACATGCCACTTAAAGCAATTGCTAACAAAGAGTGTAAACGTAGTTTCATTCAGTTCTCAATCCAAAATATAAATAAACATTAAAGTCTATGAATAGTATATAATACTCTAAAACATATCAGCTTAAAATAGATAAATTACATATGCTCGAGTTAAAATTATCAACAGAAATAGAACAAACACAACTCGGAATGCGTTTAGATCAAGCGTTATCCGAGCTTTTTCCTGATTATTCACGTTCAAGAATAAAAGAGTGGATTGTGAATAATAAAGTGACAGTCAACGGTATTATTGTTAATAAGCCTAAAGAAAAAGTATTAGGCGGCGAAAAAATTACCATTAGTGCAGAAATTGAGCAAGAAACATATCATCAACCTGAAAATATCAAATTGAATATTGTTTATGAAGATGATGATATTTTAGTTATTAATAAACCGCGTGATTTAGTTGTCCATCCTGGTGCGGGCAATCCTAATGGTACCGTATTAAATGCATTACTCTATCATTATCCAGAAATAGCACGAGTTCCGCGCGCCGGTATTGTCCATCGCTTAGATAAAGATACCACCGGTTTAATGGTCGTTGCCAAAACAATCATTGCACAAACACATTTAGTTGAATCGTTGCAATTACGTGAAATTACGCGGGAATATGAAGCCGTTGCCATGGGCATTATTACCGCAGGTGGGACGATTGATGAGCCGATTACACGTCATCCAACAAAACGAACACACATGGCGGTATTTCCAACGGGTAAACCCGCTGTTACTCACTATCGGGTAATGGAAAAATATCGGCTCCATACGCGCTTACGTTTAAGACTCGAGACGGGACGCACACACCAAATACGTGTGCATATGGCTCATATTGCTCATCCACTAGTTGGTGATCCTCTATATGGTGGACGACCAAGACCACCAAAAGGTGCAAGCGAATCATTTATACAAACTTTACGCGATTTTGATAGACAAGCCTTACATGCTGCTATGTTACGGTTATTTCATCCTATTACTGGGGAGCAGATGGAATGGCATGCACCTATCCCAGAGGATATGCAAAAGTTAATTTTAGCGCTTCAAGACGATACCCAGCAACATAAAGATGAATTAGATTGGTGAGGTGAGCATCATGATTAAATCGATTTCTCCTTATTGGCCAGCCCCGAAAAACATACGGGCATTTACCACCACTCGAAAGGGTGGGGTAAGCCTAGCGCCTTTTGAAAGTTTAAATTTGGGCAGTCGCACTGGTGATGATTTAGATCATGTTGCGGAAAATTGTCGGCGATTAATCAAAGCAGAACAGATTCCCAGTGAACCTTATTGGTTAAATCAAACGCATAGTACAGTTGCATTAGATATTACTGAAGTGGAATTGCAACCGGCTATCGGCATGATTGCTAATGATAGATTTGAAGCTGATGCGTCGTATACTCGGCAGGCTAAGCAGGTAAGCGTGGTGTTGACAGCTGATTGTATGCCAGTACTGTTTTGCTCGGTTAATGGCGATGAAGTTGCAGCGGCTCATGCTGGTTGGCGTGGACTTTGCAATGGAATTTTAGAACAAACTATTAAAAAGTTTTCATGTCCTAAAAATCAGATCCTCGCTTGGATGGGACCGGCTATTAGTGCAAAAAAATTCGAAGTAGGCGGTGAAGTGAAAGCACAATTTGAAGCAATTGATCCTCAAGCTGAACAGGCTTTTACATTGATTAACCAAACAGAACAAAAATACCTTGCTGACCTCTATTTAATCGCCAGACAAAGATTAACTGCCATGGGAATAAATAAGATTTTTGGTGGTAATTTCTGCACTTTTACTGAACAGGATTTATTCTTCTCTTATCGTCGTGAAAACAGAACCGGTAGAATGGCATCGATGATTTGGTTTGAAAATCCATAACCATCCCAGTTTTTCAAAAGCGGCAACATTCTGAAAAATTATAATAATAAGGTATTAACTAGATAGATGAAATTTGATAATCCTCAGCCAAAAACACGATAACAATTACAACAGAATTTCAAATCTGAAGATGTTTTTATGATTACCGAAAGCCCAATTGCTTTTAGCTTTTTTTAAACAAGATTGGCGATGAGCGTAAATTATTTGCCTTATAGGATGACGTTTAGGTGTGCTCATTAGCAGCAACCGTTTTAGCACATACAGCCAGGGCAAATCACACATTGGATAAAAAAATCGACAAAGTTTTAATAGAAAACTTGCTGACTCAGTCGTTAGTCGTTGCGTGCAAAATGCATTCGATGCTATCGAAATCTTTTGTAACAAAGTTTTTAATCAATACTGAAAATTCAAGCAATACTACATTTATTTCATTGAGTTAAATAATTTAAAAAAATAATTTATTCATCATTCGATATTCGCAAATTTATGGGTTTGAATACTAAGTAACCATTTATTTTCGCTACGCTGTTGATTTATTTTGCCGAGTAATTCAATGGTTTCAAACATGTTAAATTCACCATTGTTTTCACAAGGTGATAGATAGTAACGTTTGGCTTTGATATGTTTTTCAATATAGCGGCAAAAAGGTAAAAATTCAGGGTGGTTTTCTGCCACAATTCGCACTTCATCTGCGGTGGATTGAACAATTTTTTGATAGCGTGTTTGATAACAGAACTTCGGGCTTAAGGCAATATAATCGATTAATGAATCGACTTTACCTAAACCATTACTTTCAATTGCAATAAAATAATTAGCTTGCTTAAGTGGTGCTAACAATTCGGCTAATGCTTTTACCATTGTTGGTTCGCCACCAGTAATAATAATATTTTTACTTTGGTAACTTTTTACTTTAGCTAATATGTCCGCTAACGTGTATCGTGTAAATTGACGGAAATTGGTATCACACCACTGGCAATTTAAATTGCAACCAGCAAAGCGAATAAAAATAGCTGGCATGCCTGTATTATAACCTTCGCCCTGTAGAGATTCGAAGATTTCAACAATGCGAAACTCTGTCATTTTTCGCCCCGATGATATTCACAATAAGAAGTGGGTGTTTCCCATAATTTAATCATCGAAACGGGTAGGTACTGTGACAAACAATCAAAAATAAATTTACTCATTGCTTCGGCTGTCGTCCGACAAGGAAAAGCAAAAGTTTTTCGATTCATTTCGTGTAATAAAGCCGCGATGCGACACTCATTTTCATTGTTTTGATTATAAAGGTAAGCGTGATCGAGTGGATCAACAATATGTTGCGTGACTGTTGCCTTTAGATCTGCGTAATCCATCACCATATCAGCACTTGAACCATCGGCAATAAGGTTACCACTAATCTCAACCAATAATTTATAAGTATGGCCATGAAGGTTGTGACATTTTTTATTATGCCCATCTAACATATGACAAGCATCAAATTGAAACTCTTTAGCTATTTTAAACATGTTAAATCCTAGTTTTTTTTCGTGGGATGGGTTACGAACCACGGTTAGATAATCTAACAACATTGGGGAAGCTAATATAAAATATTCCTAGTGTTTTGTCATTTAAAATCATTATTTTGAATAAACATGGTAATGATTATATTTTTTATATTAGGTAAGTAACTTAAATAATATTAGCAATATAGATGCCCCAACATTTTGTTGGGCAATTTAAAATTAATTGCCAAATCTCGTCAAACTTTATAAAAAATAGCGCTAAATTATACTTGGGTTAAAATTAAAGCGCTCATACATCAGTACATAAAATTCTATTTTAGAATTGAGGTTAGCTTTATGTTGTCGTATCAATAATTGATGTATCGAACGATTGTGGTGTTTTGTCTATTTGGTTAATTGGCAAAGATGTATCAAGTCGCATAGATTTTAATCTCGCTTTGCTTAATGATGATTATTCCTTTCTATACATTTTGAATTATTTTATGATAGTAATAATTCATGAAAATTGATGCGGCTGTAATGGTACAGCTAATCAACAAATTTTAAGACCAAATCTAGCCAGCTAAACGAATAATATTAACGTTTATTACTCAATTTTTTTAGTGTTTTCTTAGCTCGCAACTGGCGGTGAATGAGGTTATTTTTATTCGAAAGTAATTTCATGATTTTTAACTTTTACTTTGATTTTAATCATATAAAAAAATTTTTTTGTAGCTCTTGAAATTTACTCTTCCACACTTATTTAGTGATCATGCAAATGGTTTAAATGTTTTATGCATTTATACCAAATTTATTGCTCAGGAGAGAATAATATGAGGTTAGATAAACTCACTAACAAGTTTCAACAAGCTTTAGCTGATGCACAATCATTAGCATTAGGTAAAGATAATCAATATATAGAGCCGATACATGTGTTATCAGCAATGCTTAATCAGGAAGGTAGCAGTGTCAAACCATTATTGGCAGCAGCGGGAGCGAATGTTGCTGCTTTGCAACAAGAATTAACCCAAGCAATTGATCGATTGCCACAAGTACAAGGTGTGGGTGGTGAAGTATTGCCTTCACAAGAGTTTGTTCGTGTATTAAATCTTTGTGACAAATTAGCGCAAAAAAATGGCGATAGTTATATTTCGTCAGAACTGTTTATATTAGCTGCTTTAGAAGAAAAAGGCAGTTTAGGTGATATTCTTAAAAAATCCGGTGTTACAAAAGACAGATTAAATCAGGCCGTCAGTCAAATAAGAGGAAGTGATAACGTGAACGATGCCAGTGCAGAAGATCAACGCGGTGCGTTGAAAAAATATACTATCGATTTAACCGAGCGTGCTGAACAAGGCAAACTCGATCCTGTGATTGGGCGCGATGAAGAGATCCGTCGTACAATTCAAGTATTACAGCGTCGTACTAAAAATAACCCGGTGTTAATCGGTGAACCTGGCGTGGGTAAAACCGCTATTGTCGAAGGACTTGCACAGCGCATTGTAAACCGTGAAGTACCTGAAGGTTTACGTAATAAACGTGTGTTGTCTTTAGATATGGGCGCATTAATTGCGGGTGCGAAATACCGTGGTGAATTTGAAGAACGTTTAAAAGCCGTTTTAAAAGATTTAGCCAAAGAAGAAGGGCGCATCATTTTATTCATTGATGAAATTCATACCATGGTTGGTGCAGGTAAAAGCGATGGGGCAATGGATGCAGGTAATATGTTAAAACCAGCATTAGCCCGCGGTGAATTACATTGCGTTGGTGCGACTACCTTAGATGAGTATCGTCAATATATTGAAAAAGATCCCGCTTTAGAGCGTCGATTCCAAAAAGTCTACGTGGCTGAACCAACTGTTGAAGATACTATTGCTATATTGCGTGGTTTGAAAGAACGTTATGAATTGCATCACCATGTACAAATTACAGATCCAGCAATTGTGGCAGCAGCTACATTATCACATCGTTATATTTCCGATCGTATGCTTCCAGATAAAGCGATCGATTTAATTGATGAAGCTGCATCAAGTATTCGTATGCAAATGGATTCAAAACCGGAATCATTAGATCGACTTGAACGCCGTATTATTCAGCTTAAACTTGAGCAACAAGCGCTTAAGAAAGAGTCTGATGATGCAAGTAAAAAACGACTTGAGATGCTAAACGATGAACTTGCTGAGAAAGAAAAAGAGTATGCGTCACTTGAAGAAGAGTGGAAGTCAGAGAAGGCTGCTGTTTCGGGTACTCAGACAATCAAAGCTGAGTTGGAAAAAGCACGTACTGAAATAGAACAAGCGCGCCGAGCTGGTGATCTTAATAAAATGTCTGAGTTACAATACGGCAAGATCCCTGAACTGGAAAAGAAATTGGCATCGGCAACACAGCTAGAAGGCAAAACCATGAAGTTATTGCGTAATAAAGTTACCGATAATGAAATTGCTGAAGTGCTTTCTAAATCAACGGGTATTCCTGTTTCAAGGATGCTTGAAAGTGAGAAAGATAAATTACTGCATATGGAAGATGCACTACATAAACGCGTGATTGGTCAAGACGAAGCCGTTGTTGCGGTAGCGAATGCAATTCGTCGTAGCCGAGCAGGACTTTCTGACCCGAATAAACCAATTGGATCTTTTTTATTCTTAGGACCAACTGGGGTAGGTAAAACTGAGCTTTGTAAATCATTAGCTAACTTTATGTTTGATAGTGAAGATGCCATGGTCAGAATTGATATGTCCGAGTTTATGGAAAAACACTCTGTGGCACGTTTAATTGGCGCACCTCCGGGATATGTAGGATATGAAGAGGGCGGTTATTTGACCGAAGCGGTAAGACGTCGTCCTTATTCTGTCATTTTATTGGATGAAGTCGAAAAAGCGCATCCGGATGTCTTTAATATTTTATTACAAGTATTAGATGATGGACGCTTAACCGATGGGCAAGGACGCACTGTTGATTTCCGAAACACAGTGATTATTATGACATCTAACTTAGGTTCAGATTTGATACAAGGTCATGTTGAATTAAGTTATGACGAAATGAAAGCATTAGTAATGACTGTTGTAACAAAACACTTTAGACCAGAATTTATCAATCGTATTGATGAAACAGTGGTATTCCATCCACTTGGTCAAGAAAATATCAAAGCGATAGCTAGAATTCAATTGGCTAATGTGGAAAAACGTTTGGATGAACGCGGTTATCAATTGGATATCTCTGATGCAGCGTTAGAGCAACTTGCTAAAGTTGGTTTTGACCCAATTTATGGTGCAAGACCATTAAAACGTGCAATTCAACAAGAGATTGAAAACCCATTAGCACAACAAATCCTATCTGGTAAACTTGTGCCAGGTAAAACCATTCATTTGGATTTAGTGGGTGATAACATTGAAGCTAAACAATAATCAATTTTGATTATTGTTGAAAATAATACAATGTGAGCATATAAAAAGCCTGAGATTATTTTCAGGCTTTTTTATTTATCAATTAATCATTATTGTTGAAAATAATTGAATTAAAGAGGACTGACTTGAAAAAATCTGAGGGTATATTCAGGCTCTTTTAATTTATCCTCTAAACGCATGCTTGATTCATCAATACAAGTATCACTATCTTTAAAAAAATTACCTGAAAACTTAACTTTTTGCCTTTTCTTTAAATTTGAAACTGTATCAAATAACGGTGTAGCAGGTTTAATTAATGTCTTATGAAGCGAATCTGAAATGGTTTTATTCTAAGTAGTAATATAAAAATTTTTTGCTATTTTAATTTTCAAAATGCCACGAGTATTTGATTTAGAGGTAATAGATTATTGTTCCTATCGATGCTTTGATTGTTAAAAGGGTGACATTGATATACAGTTGTTCTGTTTTTTTCAATTAAAGCACTATTTTTTTGCCTATTATTATCCGTTTTGGGGTTTGATTAATAACCCCTAAACAAGCATTGATAAGCGCGGTTTGATTAACGGAATAGGGAAGTATCGATTCAGGATCTTTTCTATAATTAGCTATTTTATTGGTTGTTGATGCTCGATGTTGATGCTTTTTATATGGCGGGTGATAATTGGATTTTCACTAACTTTTATGACATTCTTCGTTGTTTATTAATGCTCAGCATCTTAGTAATTAATCTTGAATTTATTAATCATTTTGTAAAAGACTTGTTTGAGTGTGTTTTGATAAATCTCAAAGCAAAAGTGTTATTTAATCTTGCTAAATCCATCACAAAGCATCATACTAAATCATATTGATAAAATCTTTATTATTAGCATGAAAGGAAAAATATATGATTAAATTAATTATCAGTGATTTAGACGGGACTTTTTTAAACGAACAAGGTGATTATGATCGCCAACTGTTTGCTAAAGTGTATAAGCAAATGGCAAATGAGAATGTCCATTTTGTTGCGTGTACAGGTAAACAGTGTGAGCGGGTCGAGGAACTCTTTGGCGATTATAGTCAACATATTTGGATCGTTGGCGACAGTGCTACAGCGATTAAATTTAATGGAGAATTTGTCTATCGTTCCTTTTTAGCCAATGATTTAGGACAACGTATTATCAAAACATTGGAACAAGCCAGCACCGATCATGTCATCATTGCCTGTACAGCAAAAGGGGCAGTGATTCGATCGGATTTACCAGCAAGATTAAAACAAAAAGTTCGTGGTTCTTATGCTTCCATTATTGAAGTTGATGAACTGAGTTCAATTTCTGATGATTTTATTAAAATCACGGTCTATGATGAAACAGGTCAATGCCCTCAAACGCGTATGCATTTAACCCCTTATGAGGATAATGTCTATATTGTTGTATCAGAAGCAAATTGGATTGATATTACCGATTATGATGTACATAAAGGTACAACTATCAAGAAATTACAACAAATGCTTAATGTAACTACACACGAAACTATGGCATTCGGTGATGGTTATAACGATATTGAATTGTTAGAACAAGCGGAATATAGTTTTGCCATGCGTAATGCATTTGAAGAAACGAAAGCAAAGGCAAATTTTATAACGGGCTATAATACTGACAGTGCTGTTCTAAAAACAATTCAATTGCTATTAAATCTACAAGCAAAATAGCTAAAAAAGAGATTTGGTCGACCTTAGAGCGAATCTATTAGGCGACCTCTATTTGTAAATCAACCTGCTCAAAACCTTCAATTTTAGTTTCTCGACTGACGACAATGATATCGAGATCTTCACACTTTGCCACTTTATAACGAGCTATTTGTAACATTTTATCGGCTATTACAGCGGCGACAACTTCATTACTTTGGGCAATTACCTCTTTTTTAAAACAAGCATCTTCATAATAAACAGCACTTAATCCAGCTTGTGGATCAAGTCCACACACGCCGATAAATGTTTGATCAAAGACCATGTTACGGATCTGATTTACCGTATCTGCACCCAGGGTGCTGCCGGTTTGTGGATTTACTTTTCCACCAAGTAAAATAAGCTCTCCCTGAGTTCGACTACTAAGTAATGAAGCGATTTGGGGGGAATTTGTCACAATAGTTAACTCAATATTTGTAGGAATATAACTTGCCATTGTCAAATAGGTTGAACCTGCGTCAATAAAAATACAAGAATTGGCTTTGATGAGTTGAGCGCATCGTTTAGCAACCGATGACTTTTCACTAACGCTTTGTGTCATTCTGGTTTCAAAGCTTGCAGATTGTTTTAATTGGCTGACCGCACCACCATAAACACGTTTGCAGATACCATTACGTGCAAGTTTTTGTAAATCGCGGCGAATTGTATGTTCTGATACACCAAGTAATTTAATTAAATCGGCATTGACTACTCGACCTTTGTCTTGTAACAGCTGCTGAATATAAGATTGTCGTTGCTCAGGAAAAGCATCATAATCAATCATCTATCACTCCATCAATTAATTTACCTTTATCCCACGCCATATTCTTGTACAGTATATTATCTTCACCAATTACATTTGGATTTTCACGATTAATATTATTGCGGTTTAGTAAACAGGCATTATATTCGGCATCTAAACAATTTCGTTGGGTTTTGTTGTCAATATTAATGATTTGACAACGATTTTTTACAAAAATATATTGATAGTTTTTGTATTGATAAACACTTTCTATTTTAGTCTGGACCCTTTGTTGTTTATCATCCAGGTCATAACAATCTTTGCTACCTATGGCGGATTTGTCTTTGGGATTAAACTCTATATTACTCCCCCATAAATGGGTTGGTGTAAATGCTCCCTTATCATTAATATAATAATCCAAGTTATCACCTTGCCTTGAACGGTATTTTTTAATAGCTAAATCAAGTATTCCATCAAAATTGATATCTTGTAAGTCGATGCTCATAAAACCATTATCACTATAGTTTAAATTTTTGATTTTTTGTAATAACTGATGGTTATTTTTCGCATAAACATTAATGCCAACTAACTTAATTTTATCCATTTTTTGTTTAGAAAAGACGGCAGTAAAATAGTGATGATCAGTTGACGCTAATTGTAATAATTCAACATTAGTAAATTGCGTATTACTGTCTTTATCTATCACTAATTGTTGAGAAAGTTTTACCGGATAGTGTTGATTATTACTGCCATTAAACCAATAACCCTCTAATGTTTGATTTAACAATGTTGTTTCTTGATTTTGTGTTAGGTGAATATCATTAAAGATAAAATAATGACTTTGTTTTTTGGCTTTTATTTGTTGATTGTCAGGATCGATATAGAGATCGTGTGCATCATAAAGTTCTAAATTGGTTTGATGAGTTAACTGTGAGCAGGAATTATTTAATTCACATCCATAGTTTAATTTATGTTGTATCTGTTTAGGATCATCATCATAAACCCAAAAAGCTTGACTTATCGGCTCTAGATATAAAGTCATTTGTTTATCTGCTATATTACCTTTATAAACATAGATAGTGCTAAATGCCGGTGAAGATACCATCAATAATAAAAGTAATATTATTTTTTTCATGCTTTTTATCTCTTAAATAATGTTGATTATGTAACATTCCTTATAATAGGGTTATTAAGGAAGACGTTTTCATCAACATATTACAATCTAATTTAATAATTGTAATGTAAATCTGCTTTTATGCAAAAGGGTATAAACTAAATGAATTTATCTATATTTCAACTTAAAATCATTTTTTTAAATTTTTTTATTATGTTATCTCTGAATCTATCAAAGATAGTATTAAAATTAAACGTCTAGTGTAAAGACAAATGTCACTTTATTTGAGTGATAACTTAACAATTCTTTACTGAAAAGCTCATTACAAACTCAATTAACTATTCTAATATATTACGCTAAAAGTACTTTAGTATAAATTGGTACTAAAGGTTTAGAGCAAAATTAATTGATGATTAAATTAAACTCAATCATATGAATTTTAAAGAAAAAATTTAGATATTCACTACAAGGATTGGTAAAAATATGTTAAAATGTGGTCTTAATCGGGCATCGGGCATCGGGCATCGG
>CALYPO010000009.1 GCA_945276085.1 uncultured Gilliamella sp. | reverse complement strand
CCCCTTTTTTTGCCCACATCTTCGTCATCAATTTCTGGCGTGTTAAGGGCACCACCACTACCATTTCGGTCAGAAGTAAGATTTTTATAATTACATTTAATTGTTTCTATCTGTGTGCATAGGTTTTATTGTTACTCAAGGCCATTTTTACAATCGGCTTAAAACGATTGGCACAACTTGTTAATAGGAGTGGTACTGCTAAAAGAATTTATAGGTGTTTTTATCTCATTTTTCCTATTATTTTTCATCATGTTGATAACTTATGTGACTAGAACCATTTTTGTTTGAATTGGGAAAGTTTTGCATGGCAGCATTGAGTATATTTTGATTATTTGCGCCATTTACTAATAATACGTTTTGCCATAGATGCTGCTTGGCAACAGTGAAAATTCTATGACTTGTTACAATTAGATGGGTCAGCTGTTTATGCTCTAAATTGCTGTACAGTTCAAGTTGGTTTAAGTGTTCCAAACTGGTAATAATGATAGTTTGTTCGGCAATGTTGTGAGATAAGATATCGGTTGGATAGATTATTGGTTCTCGGCAATAACATTCAATTGGGATTACTTTTGCTTTTCGACCAATGAGTTCTTGTGCTAATAGTTGCCTGCCGACATTACCGCATAATAGTAATACAGTATGATTTTCTATTACTTCTGACTGCAGTCTGATTAAAAGTCCTTCGCTGTTTTCTTGGGCTGGGTAATTAACGTTTACTGTTGTCATTTGATTAAAAAGGTCAGCTGACTTTTTACCAATTGCAAAATAACGGACGTTAGTGGGGAGGTTTAAACGGCAAAGATAAGTCTTTATTACATAGCTTACTTGTGGTGAAACTACAATAACCATATCATGAGGACGGAGTTTAGTGAGTTGTTCTTGTAAATTTAACAGATCACGACCCGGTAAAATTTTAAAAAATGGCAAATGCTTCGCAGGTAGATTTGCTTGGTTTAATAATTGGGTTAGTTGTTCACCCTCAGGTGAGGGTCTAGTGACAAAAATCATCCGTCATTTAATTCCTGTAATATAGATTTGGCACCTTGTTCTAGTAAATGTTCAGCTAGTGTTTGCCCTAATTTTTCAGGATCGTTAATGCTACCTTCTACTGTTGCTTTGATAATTTTCGAACCATCAATACTTCCAACTAGACCTTGTAAGGATAATATATCATTATTTAATTGACTATAGCAGGCGATAGGGACTTGGCATCCCCCTTGCAAAGCTTTATTCATCGCTCTTTCAGCTTGAATGCAAATCCGGCTATTTTTATCATCAAGTACAGATAGAATGTCTAATAATGGTTTATCATTTGCTCGAGTTTCAATACCAATGGCACCTTGACCAACGGCGGGTAAAATTGAGCTGATATCGATATATTGCTTGATTCTATCTTGTAAATCTAATCGCTTTAATCCTACTGAAGCTAAGATGATTGCATCATACTCCTGATTATCAAGTTTTGCTAATCGGGTTCCAACATTTCCACGTAGATCTTTGATCTGTAAATGGGGGTAGTTAGCTCGTAGCTGGCATTGGCGGCGTAAGCTTGATGTACCGACAATTGCACCATTAGGTAGTTCATCTAAATTGGAATAGTGATTAGAAATAAAGGCATCGCGCACATCGTCTCGTTGACAAATTGTCGCAAGGGTTAAACCTTCAGGAAATTGTGCAGGAATATCTTTTATTGAATGAACCGCAATATCAGCTTGGTTAGTTAATATAGCTTGTTCAAGCTGTTTAACAAAAAGACCTTTACCGCCAATTTTGGCAAGTGGACTATCAAGTATGATATCACCTTGAGTCATCATCGGTATAAGCTCGACAGTTAAATTCTTATGTGCCAAGAGTAGATTTTGTTTAACAAAATTAGCTTGCCATAATGCTAAAGGGCTTCTTCGAGTTGCAATGCGAATCTTCAATTGATTTTCCTATTGTATAGCTAAGTGTAGTTGTTTTTTAGTTTAAATGAGCTCATAGTTAAGTCTGAATAGCAAAATACTGTTACTATTCAGACCGTTTTTCAATGATTAGAGCTTATCTACAAAATTCACCGCATAACCAATATAATTAGCTGGTGTTAGCTGTTTTAATCGAGTTTTTTCCTCTTCAGGTAAATCTAAGGATTCAATAAACTGTTTCATGCCCTCTGCATCAACTCGTTTGCCACGTGTTAATTCTTTCAATTTTTCATATGGCTTTTCTATACCATAACGGCGCATCACTGTTTGGATTGGTTCAGCTAATACTTCCCAATTACGGTCAAGTTCGTCAAGCAAGTATGCTTGGTTTACTTCTAACTTATTTAGGCCTTTTAAGGTTGATTGGTAAGCAATAATCGCGTAGCCAATCCCAACGCCTAAGTTTCGTAATACAGTCGAATCGGTTAGATCGCGTTGCCAACGAGAAACCGGCAATTTACTGCCTAGATGATTCATAATGGCATTGGCAAGACCTAAATTACCTTCTGAATTTTCAAAATCAATAGGATTGACTTTATGTGGCATGGTTGACGATCCGATTTCGCCTGTTACCGTTTTTTGTTTGAAGTGATTTAAAGCAATATAGCCCCAAACATCGCGATCGAAATCGATCAGGATAGTATTAAAACGCGCAACACAATCAAAAAATTCAGCGATATAGTCGTGTGGTTCAATTTGAGTTGTGTAAGGATTCCATTTTAGGCCTAATGAACTAACAAACGCTTCGCTTAAATTGTGCCAATCAACATGCGGGTAAGCAACCATATGCGCATTATAGTTACCGGTAGCCCCATTTATTTTTCCTAATATTTCAACGGATTGAAGCTGATTAAATTGGCGTTTTAATCGATAGGCAACATTGGCAAACTCTTTGCCAATAGTTGTGGGTGTAGCGGGTTGTCCATGGGTTCTAGCTAGTAAAGGTAAGTTGCAATACTCTTTTGCTTGCAACGTAATTTTATCAATTACTTGTTGCCAATAAGGTAGTAAAACAGTCTCTTTTGCTGTTTTTAGCATCAAAGCATAAGATAAATTATTAATATCTTCAGAAGTGCAAGCAAAGTGAATAAACTCATTAATAGCATGGAGTTCTTCATTCGTACTGACTTTCTCTTTTAGAAAATATTCAACGGCTTTTACATCGTGATTGGTTGTTTTTTCGATCGCTTTAATGCGTAATGCGTCGTCTTGATTAAATTGTTCAACAATTTGGTTTAAATGATGAGTGGCTGACTGACTTAGTGCTGGAATTTCAGGAATATTTTCTTGTGAAGCTAATTTTTGTAACCAACGAACTTCAACTTCAACGCGGTATTTTAATAAACCAAATTCGCTAAAAATGGTACGTAATTCTATTGTTTTATCACCATAACGACCATCAATAGGTGAAAGGGCTGTAAGTGCAGATAATTCCATCGGTTCAACTCCGTGACTCTATTTAAGTATCATATAAAAATATAAATTAAATTGTTGTATTGATATCTTGTAATAATTGTTGTGCCGCATTATTGATTCGTTTTCGACAAAATAAAAACTGTAATCGACCACCTCCAACTTGATACCATAACATTGCAGAACGAACACAACCCAGTAGCGATGTTCTTACTTTAGCTTGCACTAGTGAGTTTTGTAAAAATTCTGGTTTGCCTATAACTTTTATTTTGGTCGCTAAAGGACTAATAATATCGGAGTAGATCCCCGCTAATGAGTATGATAAATCTTCAATATTGTTATTAATGGTATCAATATTTGTATCGGGGTAAAGACTCGCAATGCGTTTAAGTCGCTGATCGATCTTATCTAAAGCATCATTATTTTTTATTAATTTGCTGGTAATATTTAATGTGCCAAAAAGATAACGAATAATTTCGATCTGCTCTTTTTGCCCTGAAGAGAGCAATTGGATAAGTGTTTGTAATCCCGTTTTTATGTTTTCAAGTCCATCATAAACATCTGCTGTTGTTCTGGGCGAAGTTTCAAACACGCTTTTAATTGATCGTTCATAAAGCGCGTTACTGCATACCCCTGTATTGGCCAGTTGAGGAATTAATATCGCACTTTGTGCAACACCGGCAAGGGCTATAGCAATATGATGATATTTATTATTCATTTTAAAACTCCTTATTGCCCATAATTCTCTCTTCTATAATACCACCCCCAAGGCAAACTTCACCTTGATAAAAAACAGCGGATTGTCCTGGCGTTACGGCGGCAACAGGATGAGCAAAGATCACTTCAATTTTATCCTCAGATAAAGGATTTACACGGCAAATAATATCTTCTTGACGGTAGCGAGTTTTTACCGTGCAATTAAATGGCTCAGTGACGACTTGCCTATCTACCCAATGCAATTGACTGGCAATTAATCCATTTGAAAATAGGGCAGGATGATCGTGTCCTTGCGCTACAATTAATTCATTATTGATAAGATCTTTATCAACAACATACCAAGGCGTATCATCGGCTTGTTTTAAACCACCAATGCCAAGTCCTTTACGTTGTCCTAATGTGTGATACATCAAACCTTGATGTTGACCAATGACTTTGCCATCCACGGTTCTGATAGGACCGGATTTAGCCGGTAAATAGCGCGCAAGAAATTCAGTAAATTTACGTTCGCCAATAAAACAGATTCCTGTTGAGTCTTTTTTGGCAGCAGTGGCTAAACCTAATTGTTTCGCTATTTCACGAACTTTAGGTTTTTCAAGCTCACCAACAGGGAAAAGGCTTTGACGAATTTGTGCTTCGCTTAGTGTGTAAAGAAAATAACTCTGGTCTTTGTTGTTGTCGATGCCCCGTAATAATTCGACCTTGCCGTTGTGCTCACGTTTGCGTACATAATGCCCTGTTGCAATAAAATCTGCACCAAGATCTTCGGCTGCATATTCCAAAAATGCTTTAAATTTGATTTCTTTATTACATAAAATATCCGGATTAGGTGTTCGACCTGCTTTATATTCGGATAAAAAATGTTCAAATACATTGTCCCAATATTCAGCCGCAAAATTGATTGTGTGCAATTTAATATTCAATTTATCACATACGGCCTGAGCATCAGCTAAATCAACGGATGCAGAACAATATTCTTCGGTGTCGTCTTCTTCCCAGTTCTTCATAAATAATCCAACAACTTGATAACCTTGTTGCTGTAATAAATATGCTGAAACAGAAGAGTCAACGCCGCCAGACATGCCGACAACAACTTTTTTGGATGTATTTAAATTTGGCATAATAACAAAATAATTAGACTAAAAATTTAGGACAATTCTATCATATTTGGATAAAAAAGCATAAAGCTATACCTGTATCAATTTGGTTAATTCTGCAAAGCTTTTTGCAATAGTTGGGCCTACGCAATATTTTGAACATTTTTAAACGCGATTTTTGCTCGATATTTGCACGGAAAAAAACGAATTTGTCTTTTTTTTAGTCACTTATTCATGCATGAACAAGTGACTTTATTTATGATAGTTAATTTAGTTTTTTCAGAAGATAAACAACATGACCAATAATTTCAAAATCGAGTGGTGAATTTTTATTAACCATAATAGTTGGATATTTGGAATTGTCACATAATAAGGCTAAATTAGAACCTTGATTTTGAATTCGTTTTATACTGATTTGATCATCATACTGTACTGCATACAAATAACCATCAATAGGTTTGCAATATGCTTTATTAATGATAAGAATGTCGTGGTTTGCGATTGTAGGTTCCATACTATCGCCTTTAGCCCATACCGCAGTTAAATCATCATTATGACAATCTTGATGTTTAAGTAAGCTCGTTTCGAAGGGAATAGATTGAATGTCGGCTAAAGAATTACTCGTTTTATTTAGATTGTGGAAAGGTATATGTATTGATCCTCGATTTTGTGATTCACTTAACAATCTACATTCGCCTTTTCCTGTTGCTAACCATTCTATTGGAACTTCACACTTATGTGCAATGATGGCCAAGCGATTAAGTGAAGGATAAGTTTTACCAGATAGATAATCTCGAATTACAGCTTCAGACATACCTACTTTTTTAGCAAAAGCATTACCCGATAGTCCTTCTAAGACTAATGTTAATCGATTTTTGAAATTTATCACCCCTGTGTTTATTAAAATCGACGTTTTTTCTTGCTCATTAAGTGTTTTAAAGTTCTTTTTGTTCATTTTCTATTCCATTTCATGTGTTTTTTTTGTTTTTGTAGTTTTGTTTCGTTTTTTTATATGTTATTCTCTGCCGGTAAATTCATATCTATTCAGCGTTGTAATACCGATAATCATTACAATAGCAAAAAAATTAACCAATAGAGGATCTCATAATGAGAGAACAAGATCAAGACTGGTCACCATCAAGAGTCGTGGGCGAAATTAAAATTAGAGGTGGAAATTTAAGAGCTTTATCAAGAGCGAGCGGATTACAAGCTGATACTTTAAGAAATGCGCTATATCGTCATTGTCCTAAATACGAAAGAATTATTTCTGAATATTTGCAGGTTCCGGTTGAAACTATTTGGCCTTCTCGCTATGCCCCAACTGGAAAAAAATAGTTTAAATAAAATTCTATAAAAAAAGACGCCCTTACAGGCGTCATTAAATTATTTTTTAGCTTGTTCTGCTGCTTTAACAATCGCTGCAAAAGCATCGGCTTTTAGTGATGCACCACCGACTAATGCACCATCAATATCTGGCTGAGTAAATAGCTCTGCTGCATTTTTATCATTTACTGAACCACCGTATTGGATGATAACTTGCTCAGCAACATTAACATCTTGCTTAGCGATATGTTCACGAATAAATTTATGTACAGCTTGGGCTTGCGCAGGGGTAGCTGATTTACCTGTACCAATTGCCCAAACCGGTTCGTAGGCAATAACTGCACCATTGAATGCTTGTACTCCTAATGCTTTGATAACCGCGTCAATTTGACGAGCACAAACCGCTTGTGTTTGTCCTGCTTCGTTTTCAGATTCTGTTTCACCAATACAAAGTACCGGCACAAGTCCTGCATCTTTTAACACGCCGAATTTTTTAGCAATATATTCATCTGATTCTTTATGATAAGTGCGTCGTTCAGAGTGCCCAATAATAACATGTGTTACACCAATTTCTTTTAACATGTTAGCTGATACTTCGCCCGTAAATGCCCCTGAAAGATTCACATCTACGTCTTGTGCACCTAAAATGATATTTGAACCGCCTAACTGATGTTTAACAAAATCAAGATAGACAACAGGTGGTGCTATAGCGATACTGCATTCAATATCAGTAGATAGCTCATTTCGAAGTCCTTCTACTAAGTTTTTAGCCATATCAATGCTACCATTGAGTTTCCAATTCCCCATGACTAGTGGTTTACGCATAATTTTCTCCAACTTAAAGTTTAAAATAGTGTTGATTTTAGAATGAATTCGCTATAATGGTTTGCATTATACACCAAATATTTTGAGCTTGAGGAAAAATATGTCATTAGAAATTTTGAACCAATTAGAAAATAGAATTCAACACACTGTTAATACAATCACTACTTTGCAACAAGAAATTGCAACGTTAAAACAAGGTAATCAAGAGCTAGAACAATTAATTAATGATAGTTCTGACGAAATGAAAGCATTGCGAGACGAAAACGAAAAACTTAAACAAGATCAACAAATATGGCAACAACGTATTCAAACTTTATTAAGTAAAATTGGTGAAATTACTCAATAAGTTGTTATATCTGTTTGTTAACGCGGCATATGTCGCGTTTGTTTTTGTTATTCATTAAAGTGATGGCGAAAATTATACACAATGCGTGAAGAGTTAAAATCATTATGGATTGCTCAAACTATTCATTTAATTGAACAAGAATCTGGGCGTTTTGCGGATCAAGACATTAATCGACAAGTAAGAGCCGCTCAAACTTCATCTATTAATCGCATTGTGATGCGTGCCTTAATGCTGTCTAAAAAAAATGGATTATTTTCAGCCCAACAGACGTTATTACGGGCAGCAAATCTCTCTTTCATTATATTAATTTTTCTTTCTATTATGCTTGGCGCTTCATTAGCGTTAAGTGCCTTAAGCCAAGATCCGATTAATTTATATTGGGCTTTGTTTAGTCTATTAGGGGTACATTTAGTCACTTTAATCGTTTGGTTAATGTCTTTTTTCTTTTTTTCAAATTGGGGTGGCAGTATATTGGTTTACTGTTGGTTATGGTTAACTAAAAAATTTTCACAAAAAAAGACTGTCCAACAACTTATTCCCGCTTTTGTTGAACTATTTGGTAGTCAAATTCGCTGGCTAATTGGTTTTATACTCAATCTTTTTTGGACTTTTATATTAACGAGTGCACTGGTGGTATTAGTTGTACTGTTTTCAACTGAACATTATCGCTTTGAATGGAAAACAACTTTATTAAGCTCTGGTACTATTATTGATTTAACGCATTATTTAGGTTCGATACCTGCTTTAATTGGTTTTACCATCCCTAATGATGATGTTATTCGAGCGAGTGAGCACGCATTAAATTCTGGCGATGCCCGTTTTGCTTGGGCTGTTTGGTTATTGGGTGTATTTATTGTTTATGGTGTAGCTATTCGATTTTTATGCATGATAGTTTGTGCTATAAATTGGTTGATTTGCAGTCGAAAAGTGAAATTGGACACCAAACATCCACATTTTCAGGTTTTAACTAACGAGTTACAACCTATTTCAGTGAATATAGAAGATGAAGATAAGCATGGGGAGCGTTCCATAAATTATTCACCTTATCACTATGTTGAAAATGCAAAGGGCGCTTTTTTAGTTGCAATTGATATCACGGAAAGCTGGACTCCACCAAATTCGGTTACGTTTTTAGGCTTTTTAAATACGCGAGAACAGCGGCGTAACATTCTAGATTATTTGCAATTAACGCCAGCTAAAAAGTTATTGATCGCTATTGATACCGATAGAGCACCAGATAGAGGTATGTTAAATTTAATTAATCAGCTTATGAATAAATCACAGCAAAATCGCCTTTGGTTTATCAATAACGGTAAGCAAATGAAAAACTGGCAAGCTTTATCGCTACAATTAGCAACACCCACTTGGTTAAGTGAGGAGTTTTGACATGTTAACAACATTAAAATTAGCTGTAGTCGGGCATGCCAATGTCGGTAAAACGTCTTTATTGCGAACTTTAATACACAATAGCCAATTTGGTGAAGTTTCAGATAAACCTGGGACCACAAGGAATGTCCAGTCTATTACATTACCTTTAGCACATCATCAATCTATCATTTATTATGATACGCCTGGATTGGAAGACAGCTTAGCGTTGTACGATTATATTCATCAATTAACTATCGATAGCGGTAAACTAGATGGGATCGATAAATTAACGATTTTTTTACAAAGTCCAGAAGCCGAAAATAGTTTTGATCAAGAAGCAAAAGTCATCCGACAATTGCTCAAAAGTGATGCGGCAATCTATGTTATAGACGTGCGTGAGCCGATTTTAGATAAATATCATGATGAGCTTGCAATACTTGCGAGTAGTGATAAACCAATGCTTGCCGTATTAAATTTTACTGCAAGCGAAAAAGAAAATGAAAAGGAATGGAAAAGATTACTCTCACGCGTGGGGATACATGCTATCATACGGTTTGACGCTATAGTTCCGCCCCTAGATGGCGAGGAACGATTATATAAAAGTCTTGCTTTATTGCTCGAACCTGCCAAAAAGATCTTAGATCAATGGTTAGATCAAATTGCACAAATGCGGCAATCTCGTCATCAAAGTGCTAACTTGATTATTGCGGAAGCACTGGTTGATGTGACTGCCTTTTACAAGATGGCAAAAATTGATGATCAACAGGCAATTGCTCAAATGCAAGATCAAGTTAGAAAGCGCGAACAATTGGCAATAAATGAATTGTTGAAACTTTATCAATTTAATTCTGATTTAGAGAGTTTTGAGACTTTACCTTTAATAAAAGGGCGCTATAATGCAGATCTATTTAATATTGATGCATTAAAACGAATGGGTGTGCATTTGACGAAAGGTTTTGTGTCGGGTGCAACTATTGGGGCAAGCATAGATTTAGCTACAGGCGGAATTACGCTTGGCTCAGCTGCTTTAATTGGAGCAGCAGTAGGCAGTATAATGCAAACTGCCAAACATTATGGTTCTAGAATGCGGTATCAGCTTTCTGGTTATAGTAAACTAAGTGTTGATGATGTTATTATTTGTTTTCTTTCTTTACGGCTGCTTAGTCTGAAAGAAAGTTTAAATCATCGCAGCCATGCGAACACTAATCCGATCAAGTTGTCAAAATTAGAACAACAAGAGTGGGAAAAAGGTGTGTTGCCAAAAGAGTTAAAAATAGCAAGACGCTATTCGCAATGGTCGACTTTAAATAAAGGAACAAAAAGAAATGACAAAAAAAGACAATCGACGATCAAGCATGTTGCCGAACAACTTTTTTAGTGTGAAGAAGCGATTTTTAATAACGACTTTGCTTTTTTCTCTTTTTATGTTATTTGGATGTAGTACAAGTCAAGGGCAGGTATCAACGAAAACCACTAAACCTGACCCGCAAATGTTAGCAAAGATTGAATCTCACTATAAAAAATGGCAAAAAACCCCGTACCGGTTCGGTGGAACGACATTATCGGGTAGCGATTGTTCTGGTTTAGTTGTTAATTTTTTCAAAAATAAACTGTCTAAGACATTACCGCGAAGTGCATCAGCTCAAGCTCAATTAGGTTATAAAGTCTCTCAACCTAAAGCAGGTGATTTAGTATTCTTTAAAACTGGTCGTAGCCAAAGTGGTCTACATGTTGGTATTTATTATGCTGATGGTAAATTTTTACATGCATCAACTTCTAAAGGCGTAATTTATTCCAGTTTAAATGAAGATTATTGGAAAAAACATTATTGGATGACGCGTCGCTTAACAGATGGTTAGTCAACTCAATTGATTACAAATTAATAAATTAAAAAGCTCTCTAAGTTAACTGATTTCGAGAGCTTTATTATTTTTGAGCATTGCTAAATTAAATTTTCCCCTGTTCTTTCAATTCACGCATTACATTAGCCACATAAAGCATTTCACCTGGTGTTCCAAGTGATATTCGACACCAGTTTGTAGCTGGTGCAAAATCTCTACCAATTAATATAAATTTTTGTTTCATCAATTCACGATATTTATTCAAATCAATTGGCGTTTGGTGAAATATGAAGTTTGTTTCTGATTTAAGATAATGTAGCCCAAGGTCTGATAATGTTTTTTCCATAATTTCCCTCGATACATCAACAGCTTTTTTGGAATAAGTCAGATATTGTTTATCTTTCATCGAAGCCAAAGCAGCACAAACACCACAATAATTAAGTTTTTCACCTGCGACATATTGTGAAATATTTTGTATGTGAACTTCGGTACTAACAACATAACCAACACGTAATCCCGCCATTGCGTGTATTTTTGAAAATGTTTTAAGTAATACAATATTTTCGTAACCTTGTGTAATAAATTTATCGGCAGACTTAAAGGTTGGATCATTGACAAATTCGGCATATGCTTCATCAAAAATAAAAATAGTATTGTTAGGTTTGCTCGCTACCCATGATTCAATTTCAGGTAAACCAAACACAGTAGAAGTTGGATTATTAGGGTTAACTAAATAAACTATTGAGAATCCTTGATGAGCTTCAACGGCTTTTCTTAACCCGTTGATATCAATTTTCCAGTCATTTAAACAAGGTACTTTGGTTATTTTTAAATTAAAAATTTTAGCAAATTGTTCTCCATCACTGTAGGTAAGTTCAGGTATAACTAGCTGAGTATTGGGTTTTACAAAAGCAGCGATGGTGCTTCTAATACCTTCTGATGAACCGGCAGTCAAGAGTATTTGTTTTTCACTGACATTATGATGTTCTGCTAATGACTGACTTAAAATCGGCATCTCCGCTTTAGCATAACGGTTAGCTTTAGGAACTGCATCAATTGCTGCTTGTTTGGCTGAAGGTGACATACCTAAAGCATTCTCATTAAAGTTAAGCCTTACTGGATTATTTGCATCAGGTGTTACAACTGTATCAAGCATGGGCAATGAAAAAGCGATCGATTTTTGCACTTCTTGAGCATGGGCTTTGGACAGTAATTGATTTATTGATAAACCAGCAATTGCCGCACCAGAGAATGTTAATAAACTTCGACGGCTGATATTTAAATTTGCATCCATTATTCACCTCACCATTAGTTGATCTTCTGTCGGTAATAGTTTGATGCAATATTTATACCAGTTTCAATTGCCGATTATGTAATGCTTAATTTTGTTATCTAAGTCAAGAACATTTGTATTTATTGTATTGGTAAGTGTGAGTAGGGGAAATGTTGAAATGCACTCTATTGGTGCTTTTTTGCACAATTAAATCTTTTTTTTAAATACTGCGCTTATTTAACAATGATAAATAAGCGCAGTTAATTTGGTTAACCTTGATAAGGTTAGTTAACTATCAGCAGGCGTTTCAATATCTGAGTAGGTTGATAACATCTGCAAAAACTTATACTTCGAGTTAACCATTTTTGTTGATCGTTCATGTAAAGTATTCGCAACAGCCGGCTCTAATGTCTCTAATCGTCGGAATCGTTGTTCTTTCAGTAGGATATCTGACAATGATTCACTATTTGGTGATTTAGAGTCTAATACTAAACCTGGTTTTCCTTCTGCTACGCGGCGTGGATCATACCGATAAAGAGGCCAGAATCCAGATTTGACTAAATCTTTCATCTGTTCATGTGATTTAGCCAGATCATAGCCATGTTCTTCACAAGGACTATACGCGATAACAAGTGAAGGTCCATCATAGGCTTCGGCCTCTTGCAGCGCTTTAAGTGTCTGATTGAGCTGAGAACCTAATGCTATTTGCGCAACATATACATGACCATACATCATTACACTTATGCCTAAATCTTTACGTGCTTTGTGTTTCCCTAGATCGGCAAATTTAGATACTGCACCCATTGGTGTTGCCTTCGATTGCTGACCACCTGTATTTGAGTAGCATTGTGTATCTAATACTAAAATATTGACGTTATCAGTTAAACTCATCACATGATCAAGCCCACCAAAGCCAATGTCATAAGCCCAACCATCGCCACCAATAGCCCATACTGACTTATCAATTAAATAGTCTGCATCTTGCATTAATTCTTTAGCTTCGATCGAATCCAAGTGTGCTAATTGTTCACGTAATATAGCAATTTGTGCGCGTTTATCTGCAATCGAAACATCTGCTGATTGTAAGGCTAGGGTAATTTCGGGTGAGATTTCACCGGCAACATGCTCTAATAATCGTAAAACGCGTTTTTTATGTTGATCATAAGTAATACGGTAACCCAAAGCAAATTCAGCATTATCTTCAAATAATGAGTTAGCCCAAGCGGGTCCACGACCACTACGATCGGTAGTATAAGGCGTAGAAGGTAAATTTCCACCATAAATCGATGAGCAGCCGGTTGCATTGGCAATGGCTAAATGATCACCATAGAGCTGGGTTAACAATTTAATATAAGGTGTTTCACCACAGCCTGCACATGCTCCCGAGTATTCAAATAGCGGTGTTAGTAATTGTGACGTACGGATATCAATACGTTCAAGTGATTTGATATCACGATCGGGTAACGCCGAGAAATAGTCATAATTAATTCGCTGGGTATCGAGGTTTTCAATACGCGGACGCATATTAATTGCTTTAATATCGAAGTTATTTCGATCTCGGGCAGGACAAACTTCAACACATAAATTACAACCTGTACAATCTTCAGGCGCAACTTGCAATACATAGCGTTGACCTTTCATGTCACGTGCTTTCACTTCGAGCGAACTAAGCGACTCAGGTGCATTAATCATATCATCTGGCGCTACAACCTTGGCTCGAATGGCTGCATGTGGGCAAGCAACCGCACAGTGGTTACATTGCGTGCAAAGCTCGGGTTGCCAAATAGGTATCTCTTCAGCAATATTACGTTTTTCCCATTTTGTTGTTCCGGTTGGCCAAGTGCCATCAGGGGGAAAAGCCGATACAGGCAAACTATCACCAAGTCCTGCTAGCATTGTTGCTGTAACCATTTTAACAAAATCAGGTGCGTTATATGGCACAATAGCTGGGCGTGATGTGCTACTTTCATCGACACAACTTAATGGGATTTGTTCGAGTGACGCGATAGCTAAATCAAGCGCTTTCCAGTTATTTTCAACTAATTCTTGCCCTTTGCTACTGTAACTTTTGGCAATGACTTCTTTTAATTGAGCAATACTGAAGTCATTTTTAAATATTTCTGAAAGATGAAAAAAAGCCGCCTGCATTACGGTATTAATTCTTGCACCTAAATTACATTCACGTGCTATTTTAGCTGCATTGATGATATAAAAGTGTGCTCTTTTTTTAATTAATTGTATTTGAACTTCTTTCGGTAAGCGATGCCAAATTTCATCTTTACTATAAGGGGTATTGAGTAAAAAAATGCCATCATCTTTAAGTTTTTCAACAATCTGATATTTATCAATAAATTGATCTTGATGACAACCGATAAAGTGTGCACTCGTAATTAAATAAGGCGAGTCTATCGGTTCTAAATTAACACGTAAATGAGAAGTCGTTAAGCCACCTGCTTTTTTAGAGTCATAAACAAAAAATCCCTGAACATAAAAGGGCGAACTATCCCCAATAATTTTGATATTATTTTTTGTTGCCGACACTGTGCCATCACTGCCAAGCCCATAAAATAGTGCTTCAAGTGCAGATTTTTGAGGAATAGACTTTTCAGGTAAGGGTAACGATAAACCGGTGATATCATCATAAATACCCACAGTAAAACGAGGGCGAGGATTTTCTAATTGCAGTTCTGTAAAAATAGCCAGAACACAGCAAGGATCAAACTCTTTTGATGATAAACCATAACGTCCACCAATTATTTTGGGTATATTGCTTCGTTCGCCTTGACTAAAGCTTTCTGCAAAAGCTGTCATTATATCTAAATAAAGTGGCTCAGCTTGAGCACCGGGTTCTTTAGTTCTATCTAATACCGCCACTTTTTTAACACTAGTCGGAATAACTTCCAGAAAATGTTTGGCGGAAAAAGGGCGATATAACCTAACAATTACCACACCCACTTTTTCATCATTTTTATTCAAATAATCAACGACTTCTTTACTAGTACTTGCACCCGAACCCATGATAACTATTACTCGCTCGGCATCATTAGCACCATAATATTCGAATGGCTGATACTTTCGACCTGTTTGTTGTTCAAAAGCGTCCATCGCATCGACAACATGCTGATAAGTGTTATTGTAATAAGGATTGACTGCTTCACGGCATTGGAAAAAGGTATCTGGGTTAGCTGATGTACCTCGTATAACCGGCTTATCGGGTGTTAAAGCTCGAGAACGGTAAGCTTTAATGGCTTCATGAGGTAAAAGTTGATGGATATCTTCGTCAGTCAGTGGATAGATTTTATTGACTTCATGTGAGGTTCTAAACCCATCAAAAAAGTGGACAAAAGGCACACGACTATTAAAGGTTGCCATTTGCGCGATTAACGCTAAATCTTGTGCTTCTTGTACCGAGCTTGAGCAGAGCATCGCAAAACCAGTTTGCCTGATTGACATCACATCGGAGTGATCACCAAAAATTGATAGAGCATGAGTCGCA
Source organism: uncultured Gilliamella sp. (assembly GCA_945276085.1). GTDB lineage: Bacteria > Pseudomonadota > Gammaproteobacteria > Enterobacterales > Orbaceae > Gilliamella. Next base: position 22,103 of record CALYPO010000009.1, on the reverse strand, counting down.
ACGGTACGTGCAGCAACGTGTAAAACAAATGGTGTCAGTTCCCCAGCGATTTTATACAGGGATGGAATCATCAGTAGCAAACCTTGCGATGAGGTAAATGAGGTAGCTAATGCACCTGTCATTAACGCGCCATGCACAGTTGAAATCGCGCCTGCTTCAGATTGCATTTCAACCACTTTAGGGATATCCCCAAACACGTTAGGTTTATTGAATTCAGCCCATGTACTAGCTTGTTCTGCCATTGATGAACTTGGTGTTATTGGATAAATAGCAATGACTTCGTTTGCACGATAAGCAACGGAAGATACCGCACTATTAGCATCTGATATGATCATTAAAAAACCTTGTATTCTAGAGTATTATGACATTACTTAGTTATAATAATTAATATTATTGTACCAGAAAGTAAGATAGCTTTTCGTTATTTTTATGTTAAATTTTTTGTTTAACTCTTTGAATTTTTGAGTGACTGAAATCGATATTAATATAGTTGAAAATTTAAAAAAGGGCATAATTAATCAATTCAATAGGCAATAAAAAATACCTGTTGGTGATTTATCAACTTAACGATAAAACCTTCTAATAATGAGGGTGGTTCTCTACTACGTTTTACCTATTGCTTATTATTATCCAACCTGTATGGTTGGATAATAATAGTGTTAACCACTTGGCTATTTTATTATTACACGTTCGTTTGACGTTGAGTGTTTAATTTCACCGAGTAACCAAGCCTTTTCACCTTGATTATTGAGTATGGTAATGGCTTTAGCTGCAAGTGATTTAGGTAGCGCAATAATCAATCCAACTCCACAGTTAAATGTTCGGTACATTTCGTGACGATCCACATTACCTGCCTGCTGTAGCCAATTAAAGATTGCAGGCCATTGCCAACTGTTTTCATTAATTATCGCTTGAGTATTGTCGGGCAAAACGCGCGGAATGTTTTCCCAAAATCCACCACCAGTGATATGTGCTATGGCATGCACATCAATTTGCGTAATTAAGTTTAGAATCGATTTTACATAGATTTTTGTTGGTGCAAGTAAGTGATCGGCCAGCGTTTTGTCTTCTAATTGTGTTTTTGCTGGATTTACCCCACTCACTTCGATAATCTTCCGTACTAGCGAATAGCCATTGGAGTGTGGCCCACTCGATGCTAAAGCAATCAACGCATCACCATCTTGTACTTTGCTGCCATCAATCATTTCCGTTTTTTCAACAACACCCACACAAAATCCTGCTAAGTCATAATCATTACCATGATACATGCCTGGCATTTCAGCTGTTTCACCGCCAACTAATGCACACCCCGCTTGCTTACAGCCTTCAGCAATCCCTGTGACGACTGTAGTTGCTACATCAACGTTAAGTTTACCTGTGGCATAATAATCAAGGAAAAATAGCGGTTCTGCACCTTGCACAATAAGATCATTAACGCACATCGCAACTAAATCAATGCCAATTGCATCATGTCGATTTAAATCCATAGCCAGACGGAGTTTAGTACCAACGCCATCTGTTCCAGATACTAAAATAGGCTCTTTGTATTTTTGCGGAATTGCACATAGTGCACCAAATCCGCCTAAACCCCCCATGACTTCTGGGCGCTTAGTCGCTTTTACTACTGATTTGATTCGATTAACGAGTTCGTTACCGGCATCAATATCAACGCCAGCATCTTTATAACTTAGAGAGTTGTTATTTGACACGAGGAGTAATCCTTACAATAGAAAAATTGCTGATATTTTAGCAAGGAAGCAATGGAATGGCGATCTATAATTATATGAAATAACCAATTAATTAACATAATTAATTGGCTTCAAACCAACTTTCTAGAATGATAATTGCTGATGTTGCATCAACATGCCCCTTTTCCAGCGCTTTATAACCACGAGAAGCAAAAATATGGGATTTTGCCTCAACGGTAGATAGCCGTTCATCTTGCAGATGGACTTGATAACCAAACATACCATGCAAACGATTAGCGAATTTACGTGCTCGAGCAGTTAACGGTTGTTCAGTCCCATCCATGTTAAGTGGTAAGCCTACAACCAAATAGTCAGGTTTCCATTCATTTAACATTTTTTCAATTGCTTGCCAATTCGGAATACCATCACGCGCTTTAAAAGCGCATAATGGATTCGCTGTTTTGGTAATATCTTGCCCAATCGCAGCGCCAATGCTCGCAGTTCCAAAATCAAATGCAATTATTGTTGCCATTTATTATGCATTTCCCATTTGGTGCGAAATCGTATTTATGTTAATACCGAGTGATTGCGCTGCTTTTTGCCAACGATCTTCAATTGCGGATTCAAAAATAATTTTTGGATCAACATCTGTCACTAACCAATCATTACGTGCTACTTCAGCTTCTAATTGCAGTGACTGCCACCCAGAATAACCTAATGCTAAAAACATATCTTTAGGTTGCTCAGGCGAACCGATTGATTTTAGTAGATCAAGCGATGTGGTAATCATTATATCATCCGAAATTTTTATGCTGGATGCAAACCCTTGTTGCGGCGTATGCAAAATAAATCCCTGTTCTTCAGCTATTGGCCCACCAGCAAAAACAGGATGCTCAAGTTCAGCACAGTTTTTACTTGCGGTAATTTCAAGGCGAGCTAAGACTGCGGCGACATTAAGATCTTGTATTGGTTTATTGATAACAATCCCCATTGCCCCATCACGATTATGTTCGCAAATATATACAACAGATCGACTAAATGTTGGCTCAGTGATAGTTGGCATTGCCACGATAAAATGATTTTTTAAATTCATATGCTCACATTTCTATAGTTTATAATGCACATTTGCCAATTTTTACATGATGTTGGATATTACAACGCATCAATAATTCAGGTTCGTTACTCTCTTCATTGATTGATTCGTTTATAATTTCAAATTGTTGCGATAAAAAAAAGTTAATTGCAGAACTATTTTTCTTATAAACATGTACTAGTAACTCACTATGGCGCTGCTTAGCTTTTTCAACTAGCGCTTTACCAATGCCTTGCCCACGATATTCAGGTACAACAAAGAGACCCGAGATGTAATTTTCGGTTACGCCAATGAAACCTTTAACACCGTTAAGATCTTGTACATACACCGTTGACATCGGAATTAACATTTTGACAATGTCATAATTTTGTTTAAAAAATTGCGGATCAATAAAGCTATGTGCTTGTTGGTTACCTTCAAGCCATATATTCATCACTGTGTCTAAATCTTTACTTTGAAATTCTCTAATCATTTTTTTCTCTACTTATTTAATCGACGTTCAATCGCATCCATTAACATACCGGTAATAGAAAGTTTGGGGTTTTCAGATTCAATCTCACGTACACAGGTTGGACTTGTTACATTGATTTCAGTTAGTTTATCACCAATAATATCTAAACCAACAAACAGTAAACCTTTTTGTTTTAATACGGGTGCTATGCTTTTAGCAATCTGCCAATCACTTTCACTTAATGCTCTAACTTCCCCATGACCACCGGCAGCAAGATTACCTCTGGTTTCGCCTTTTTGAGGGATTCTGGCTAAACAATAAGGAACGGGTTCACCGTCAACAACTAAAACACGTTTATCACCATCTTTAATAGCCGGTATGTAGGTTTGAGCCATACAGTAACGGCTATTATGTTCTGTAAGTGTTTCAATAATTACCGAGACATTAGGATCGCCCGCTTTTATTCTGAAAATCGAGGCGCCGCCCATACCATCAAGGGGTTTTAAAATAATATCGCCGTATTTTTGATAAAACGATTTTAGTTGATTGGTTTGACGCGTAACGAGTGTTTCTGGCGTAAATTCAGCAAACCATGCAGTGAATAACTTCTCATTACAATCTCGCAAACTTTGTGGTTTATTCACCACCAGTACACCTTTTGCTTCAGCCCGTTCTAGAATATAAGTTGCGTAGATAAATTCAGTATCAAATGGTGGGTCTTTTCGCATTAATATTACGTCGAGTTCACTTAATGGCAGCGTTTGTTCATCTCCCATATCAAACCAGTGAGAGTTATCATTATGAACGGTTAAAGTACGAGTGGTTGCATAAGCTTCACCGTTTAGTAAGAACAGGTCGTTCATTTCCATATAAAAAAGTTGGTAGCCTCGTTTTTGTGCTTCATGTAACATGGCAAAACTGGTGTCTTTTTTTATTTTTATTTGGCTAATTGGATCCATTACAATACCAAGCTTAATCATGGTAACTCCTTACTGATTTTTATTGGTTTTACTAACACGATATTACGTTGTGCGATTTTATACCGTTTATAAGGTATGTTTGAAACATTGTTGATAAATGGCGTTATAAAATAGCATTTAATTATGCTGGCAACTATCATACTCGTTACTCAATGAGATGCAAATAAACATTTATTATCACGCTTTTTTATTGATTATCCCAAATCACCAAAACGAACTTGTAATGCAGTTATGGCTGTTAGCGCCGCTGTTTCGGTGCGTAAAACTCGTGGTCCTAGTAATAGGTCAGTAAAATGATATTGATGAGTCAAATTTATTTCGTCATCTGAAAGCCCACCTTCCGGGCCAATAAGTAAATTGAGGGTGTTATGTTCGCACGTTAATTGATTAATACCTTGCTTAGCTTTAGGGTGAAGATTAAGTTTTAGTCCGTCAGTTAAATTTGCACACCAATTTTCTAATTTTACAACTGGATTTATTTTAGGAATGATATTACGTCCACATTGTTCACAAGCAGAAATCACGATTTTTTGCCATTGTTGTACTTTTTTTTCCAGCCGTTCCTCATCGAGTTTGACTCCACAACGTTCAGAAAGTAAAGGTGTAATACTTGCAACACCTAGCTCGACTGATTTTTGGATAGTAAACTCCATTTTTTCGCCACGAGATATGACTTGTCCTAAATGGATATTTAATGGTGATTCACGATCATCTAAAATCAAATCCTTTGTTGTTACTTTTACAGATTTTTTATTAATCTCGTGTATGGTCGCGGGCAAGATATGGTTTGAACCATCAAAAAGGGTAATCTCTTCACCGACTTTCATTCTTAATACACGAATAAGATGATTGAAAGCGTCATTATTTAATTCTATTAGGCTATTTTGCGAAAGCGTATAGGGTTGAAAAATTCGGGTCATAATGATCGTTATTTAATATTATTTGCAATAAATTATAGCGTAAATTCTCAATATTCGGTAATCTCTATTTTCACGCAATTAAGCTTTCGGAATTTGAGATAATGAGTGTACAGAGCAAAGATAGGGTATTAATTGAAGGATTAACCACATTAGCAACAATTGGCGTATATGAGTGGGAAAAAACCATCAAACAAAAACTAATACTTGATCTAGAAATGGCATGGGATAATCAACCTGCTGGCGAACATGATGATGTTGCACTTTGTTTGGATTACTTTAAAGTGAGTCAAGCTGTAACAGATTTTATCACTTCAACCGCATTTGAATTAATTGAAAGTGTTGCTGAGCGTGTTGCACAATTAATCATCCAACAATTTGCCGTGAAATGGATAAAAATTAAAGTCTCCAAACCAAGCGCAATTGCTAATGCAACTAATGTAGCGGTTGTGATTGAACGGACATCTCGTTTTTAATAACACAAGTATAGATTTTATTATGAACAATTCACCTGATGCCATTTCTAATCAATGCCATCGAACCGCTAAAGGTTTTCGAAATGAACAACCATTTAAAATAAAATTGCGGGATATTTGGCGTTGGCATCGACAACGAAAAGTTTTACCACCCAAAATGGGGTACGATGCATTTAGACAAACGTGGTGTGAAAATATAGATTTAACGTTGATCGGTGACCGCGTTTGGTGGATAGGGCATTCAACAACATTAATCCGTTTAAATAACAAAATAATATTGACCGATCCTATTTTTTCACAGCGAGCATCACCTTCACAATCGATGGGGCCTAAACGTTTAACCCCAGCAGCAATAAGTATTGATAAGCTTTCTCAGCTTGATTTTATTGTTATTTCGCATAATCATTATGATCATCTTGACTTTACTAGCATTAAACAGCTTATTATGCGGTTTGCTAATGTTACACTGCTTGTTCCGCTAGGATTGAAAAATAAATTAATCAAATGGGGCGCACAAAATGTTATAGAATTGGATTGGTGGGATTCAATTAACATAAATGATATTACGTTTACTGCCACGCCGGCTCAGCATTGGAGTAAGCGAGGACTATTTGATACCAATAAAGTATTATGGTGTGGTTGGATGATGCAGTCTAATTGTGATGGCTTAACTAAGACAGTTTATTTTATGGGCGATACCGGATATTCACCCAGTTTAAAAAAAATTAATGAACGTTTTAGCAAAATTGATTTAGCCTTAATTCCAATCGGTGCTTATGCGCCAAGGTGGTTTATGCAATCACAGCATATCGATCCCGCGCAAGCAGTGCAGTTATATGATGAACTTAATTGTCAATCTGCCATAGCTATTCATTGGGGAACATTTGAATTAGCCGATGATCCATTAGATGAACCTCCTGAACTATTAAGCTCACTTAAGCACTCGCGTCAGTTTTATTTATTGAAAATAGGCGGTAGTTTAGCTATTAATCCCGAGAATTATGAATTAAAATAATATTAATCACCAATAACATAAATAAATTAAAAAAGCCATTGGCCTAGAATATTGAGGAAACATATGAAATCTAATCTTATTGCGTTGTCATGCTTAGTCATGAGTTTAACTTTAGTTGGTTGTGGTGGCAAAAATGATGAAGGCAAAAAATACCATTGGTCAAAAGCACATGGCGTTTTAGAAGATTGCCGTGGTGTGATGAATAAATCACAACAGTGTGAAACTAACGGTAATAATCAGCAGTATTTGTTTCAAATAGATAGGTATTAACATGAGTGCTTGGCTCATTTATGCATTATTATCGGCAATTTCGGCTGCTTTTGTCGCTATTTTAGGTAAAATTGGTTTACAACATCTTGATGCCAACACGGCAACGGCTATTCGTGCAATTGTAATGGCTATCTTCTTAGTGGGCGTTGTGGTAGTACAAGGTAAACTAAATTTGATAAGTACTTTTTTGAATGACAAAAAAGCGTTATTTATCATTGCACTTAGTGGTATTGCTGGCGCTCTATCTTGGTTGTTTTATTTTATGGCAATTAAAGAGGGCAAAGTATCTCAAGTTGCCCCCATAGATAAGCTAAGTGTTGTTTTTGCTGTTATCTTTGCCGTCATTTTATTTGGTGAAAAAATTTCCTTTCTTGCCAGTATTGGCGTTTTAATGATTGCCGCTGGTGCAATTTTAGTTGCACTATTTTAGTAGTGCATTAAATAGCTCAACGGTAACACGTTCGCCTTTTTTAACATTGCCTCGTTCTTGTTCAAGCAAAATAAAGCAGTTAGCGCGATTGAACGATTGTGTTATGTGCGATCCTTGTTGACCAGTTGTGGTAACGGCTAGCTCACCTTGATCATCAAGGTAGAGTTTGCCGCGTTGAAAATCCATGCGGCCGATACTTTTTTTCAAATCACAGGCAGTTTTGACGGTAAAAGATGTATTGATCGATGAGCGTTGTTGTCCACTTAAGGTTAAAATTATTGGTTGAACTAATTGATAAAAAGTCACTAATGTTGAAACCGGATTACCCGGTAATCCACAAAATAATGCATCGCCAATTTTACCCAGTGCAAACGGTTTTCCGGGTTTGATGGCAATTTTCCAAAAATCAATTTCGCCCAATTGTTCTAAAGCCATTTTGGTATAATCGGCATCACCAACCGAGACTCCACCACTTGTGATGATTAAATTAGCTTGTTTAGCGGCATTAGATAACGCCTGTTTGATTTGCATGGGATCGTCAGGAATAATACCAAAGTCGATAATTTCGCAGTTTAGTTTTTGTAATAATAATCTTAAGGTGAAACGGTTACTATCATAAATACTAGCGTTATTAGATAAAGGCTCACCAATAGAGGTTAATTCGTTACCAGTAGAAAAAATAGCGACGTTTAATTTTTTAAATACGGTAAGTTGATTAATTCCTAGGGTTGCAAGGGTTGATAGGGTTGGTATGGTTAATTTAGTGCCACACTCAACGATAATGGCATCTTTCTTTATGTCTTCCCCGCATCGACGAATGTTATCACCGCTTTTTACTTCATTTAAAAATCTAATCCCTAAATCCGATTTTTCGGTTTGCTCTTGCATGACAACGGCATCGGCCTCATTAGGTAAGGCCGCACCTGTCATGATTCGTAAACATGTGCCTTTTGGCCAATGAAGATTGTCAACATCATCGCCTGCATAAATAACGCCTGCTACTGGTAGATTTTTGGCGTGTTCAATATCCGATAATCTTACCGCATAACCATCCATGGCTGAATTATCAAAACTTGGCACATTCATCGGCGATATTACTGGTTTTGCCGTTATCCGATCGAGGGAGTCAAGCAAACTCACTTGCTCACAATTGGGTAATTTTATGGACGATACGGCTTGCAGAATTTTTTGTTTGGCTTGTTCAAAAGTGAGTAGCATAAAAATGAGCCTTGTTTAATTTTAAAAATCCATTTTGTTATTCACTAACAAGAAGAGTTAACTAGTAAATAGCTTTTAATAAAAACATGATTTGTTATCAAGTTATGGTTAAATTCGTTTAACAAATCGTCGCCTAATGGCGACGATATAAGCAGGATTAGACATTGAATAAGAAATTCATAATGTCACCGTCTTGTACGACATAATCTTTACCTTCAGAGCGCATTTTACCAGCTTCTTTTGCGCCTTGTTCACCACCATATTTAATGAAATCATCAAAAGCGATAGTTTGTGCGCGAATAAAGCCTTTTTCAAAGTCGGTATGAATTTTACCGGCTGCTTGTGGGGCGGTATCCCCGACCGAAATCGTCCATGCACGAACTTCTTTAACACCCGCTGTAAAATAGGTTTGTAAATTAAGTAAGCTGTAGCCTGCGCGAATGACTCGATTAAGCCCAGGTTCAGTTAAACCAAGGTCTTGCATAAATTCATCACGATCGGCATCGTCAAGTTCGGCTAATTCTGCTTCAATAGCAGCACAGACCGGTACCACTACTGATTTTTCTTGAGCAGCTATAGCTTTCACTTTTTCTAAATATGGGTTATTTTCAAAACCATCTTCATTTACATTGGCAATGTACATGGTTGGTTTTAACGTTAAAAAACTTAGGTATTTAATCGCTTCGAGTTCTTCTTTACTTAAGTCTAAAAGTAATAATTTTTTTCCTTGCTCTAAATGTGGTAAACATTTTTCAAGGATTTCTAACTCAAATTTGGCCTCTTTATCTCCACCTTTAGCTCGTTTTTGTACACGAGTTATCGCACGTTCACAGGCTTCAAGATCGGAAAGTGCTAGTTCAGTATTGATAATTTCGATATCTTCTGCGGGATCAATCTTGCCAGCAACATGGATAATATTGTCGTTTTCAAAACAACGAACCACATGACCAATAGCTTCAGTTTCACGAATATTAGCCAAAAATTGATTACCCAAACCTTCACCTTTTGATGCGCCTTTCACTAAACCGGCAATGTCAACAAACTCCATTGTTGTGGGTAACGTGCGCTGTGGTTTTACAATTTTAGCCAATTCATCTAAACGTGGATCGGGCATAGGTACAACACCAGTATTGGGTTCAATTGTACAAAATGGAAAGTTAGCTGCTTCAATACCTGCTTTAGTTAATGCGTTAAAAAGAGTTGACTTGCCAACATTTGGTAGTCCGACAATACCACATTTAAATCCCATACTTTTAATTACCTTTTATTCTAAAATAGCTTGAAAATAGAGGCTAATTATATACTAAATCGTGCCGATTGTGCCAATGTTCTTCATGTTGAATGCAAAGTTAGCAAAATTATTCGCAGGTTTATTCAATAACCGCGCTTTAGTTGATTGCAACAAGTAAGACATATATCGCTATTTGTTTATGGTTAATTCTCGACAGTTAAACCGAGTTGATAAAGTTGATTTTTTTTAAGCCCATAAATTTCAGCTGTTATGGCAGCCGCTTTTTTGAGCGGTAACTCTTTTTGCAATAATTTTAAGGTATTAATCACGTTTGCATCGATATCCTCATCGCTTTTAGTGTGACCTTCAACAATCAAAACAAATTCACCTTTTTGACGATTAGTATCTTCATTCAACCAATTAATTAACTCTGCAACAGGGTAACTGACTATGGTTTCCCAAGTTTTAGTCAGTTCTTTGGCAAGTACAATCATTCTTTCATCACCAAAAACCGTTTGCATATCGTGTAATGTATCTAACAAACGATGCGTCGATTCGTAAAAAATCATTGTGCGTGATTGATTAACTAGCTTAACCAAACTGTCTTGTCGTGCTTTCGTTTTAGCCGGTAAAAATCCTTCATAACTAAATTTATCAGAAGGAAGACCAGCAACCGAGAGCGCGGCAATTGCTGCGCAAGCGCCAGGAATAGGCACGACGTTGATATTATTTTCACGACAAGCTTTGACTAAATGATAGCCCGGATCATTAATTAATGGCGTACCTGCATCGGATATTAATGCGATGGATATTCCTGATTTAAGTTTTTCAATCAAAATTTGGGCTTTTTGCTGTTCATTATGATCGTGTAAAGAAAACAGTTTAGCTTTTATGGCTAAATGCTGTAAAAGTAAACCGCTATGGCGGGTGTCTTCGGCCGCGATAAGATCAACACTTTTAAGTGTTTCAATTGCTCTGAGCGTAATATCATCTAGATTACCGATAGGGGTTGCAACAATATATAAAGTCATTATGTTAAGTCACATTCAATTTTGGTTGAAAAATACGATAAATATACTATACGAACTAGCATTTTATTGTATATACTCACCACTTTCAAAATAAATCCTATTTGGGATCGAATAATCGATTAATTCAATGTTGGTAAGATATTAATCATCTGTAGAGCAATCAACGATATTGTTGATCAACAAATGGTATTTTTGTGCTAAATTAATAGCAATAAAGCAGAAATTAAATCTAACAATATAAACTGCTTTGGTTATTATATTCGACCAGCATAAAAAATAATCTATATAATAGCTTTTTACAATAAAAGCGATAAAATATGCACATAAAAATATATGAATGAAGGGTGTTGCTTTGAAAAAGATTCTTACATTAAGTTGTTTAAGTTTATTGATTGTGGCCTGTACACAGTCAAATCCTGCTGAAATTGAAGATATTTCTGATTCATCATCGAGTAATGGTGTGACACAGGGTTATAAAAAACCACCAGCTAATATTTCAACCGGTGGCAGAATGTCAACGCCGGTGAGTTCACCAACAACTTATTCGACGCCTTCATCAAGACCTGTTACTACAACGACAACCAGTGTTCATAATAATGTGTTAACGACTAATGAACGAACCGTTTATAACCGTAATTATGACGAAATTCCTAAAGGTGGTTACAAAGGCGATACCTATACAGTTAAACGCGGTGATACACTATTTTATATTGCATGGGTAACGGGAAATGATTTTCGATCTTTAGCGGCTAAAAATAATATTAAAGAGCCTTATGGTGTCAATGTTGGACAAGTACTCGATGTAAGTGGCGGCACAACAGTTGTAACGCAAACACAAAAGACAACATCTAATCATACTTCTTCTCCTTCTATGGTTTACATGGATGATGATAAGACTACCGCAGCAGCACAAGCCAAAACTAAACCGGTAATGACAACAACCACTACTACGACTACTACCACATCTGGTAATAATCAACCCCCTAAAACTACTCAAAAAACTGAAACGGTGACTGAGCCACTCAATAATACGTCTAGCCCTAGCATCAGTGCGAATAGTTCAGCTAATACACCTGTAACATCCTCGCCGGTATCAAATGTGGCGAATATTGCGTGGCAATGGCCGGCAAAAGGTAAGATTATTGAAAAATTCTCAAATGCAAGCAAAGGTATTGATATTGCAGGTTCATTGGGTGACAAAGTTGTAGCTGCTGCTGACGGTCGTGTTGTTTACTCAGGTAATGCTTTACCCGGTTATGGTAATTTAATCATCATTAAACACAATGATGATTATTTAACTGCCTATGCACATAACCAATCAATTTTAGTAAAAGAGCAACAAGCAGTGAGGGCAGGCGAACAAATTGCCACAATGGGCGCAACAGGGACTTCATCGGTAAGACTGCATTTTGAAATCCGTTATAAAGCACAATCTGTTGATCCATTGAAATACTTATCAAAATAATTGAAGTTTTATGTAAGCTTTATTGATACATAAAACGCATAATGCACGGTGTTTTCCGTGCATTATTATGAATACAAATTTAACCGTTTTATTCTACGAAACAAAGGAGTTATACTCATGGCAGTAAAAAAATTAGTGCTTATTCGACACGGAGAAAGTGTTTGGAATCAAGAAAACCGTTTTTGTGGTTGGACAGATGTTGATTTATCTGAAAAAGGTAAAAAAGAAGCAGCTGAAGCTGGACAACTTTTAAAGAAAGAAGGGTTTACTTTTGATTTTGCTTATACTTCTGTTTTAAAACGTGCAATCCATACTTTATGGCATGTTTTAGATGCAGTTGATCAAGCATGGTTACCGGTTGAAAAAAACTGGAAGCTTAATGAACGTCACTATGGTGCATTACAAGGTTTAAATAAAGCAGAAACAGCGGCTAAATATGGTGATGAACAAGTCAAATTGTGGCGTCGTGGTTTTGCAATTACACCTCCAGCACTTGAAAAATCAGATGAACGTTTTCCTGGACATGATTCACGTTACAGCAAATTACCTGAATCAGAATTACCATTAACAGAAAGCCTTGCATTAACGATTAAACGTGTGCTTCCTTATTGGGAATCAACTATTGCGCCACGTGTTGCTAAAGGTGAGCGTGTGATTATTGCAGCACACGGTAACTCTTTACGAGCATTAGTCAAACACCTTGATAACATCAGTGATGATGACATCATTGAACTAAACATCCCAACAGGTGTGCCTTTAGTGTATGAATTTGATGACAACATGAAAGTGATTAAACACTATTATTTAGGTAATGCTGATGAAATTGCTGCAAAACAAGCAGCGGTAGCAAACCAAGGTAAAGCAAAATAATTAATATTTAATTTATGCTTAAAAAGGTAGGTATAGCACTTACCTTTTTTATTATCTTAACAATCTCTTTTTTATCTATTTCACTTTACTTCTTGAGAGTCTTATTTTGTCGAAAATATATTACATTTATGCCGTAATGAATGCGGGAAAATCAACCGAGCTATTACAAATAGATCATAATTATTTAAGTAACAATATGCAGACTTTATTGCTTAAGTCGTCCGTTGATACACGTGATTCCGCGGTAGAAATTGTATCGCGATTAGGGTTGCGTAAAAAAGCATTATTGCTTGACGATAATAGTGTTGATGAGATCATTGCACTTATCAAAAAAAATAATTATGCCTGTATATTGATTGATGAAAGCCAGTTTTTATCTAAAAGTACTATATGGAAACTATCGGATGTGTGTGATGAATATGGTGTTCCTATGATGTTTTTTGGCTTAAAAACCGATTATATGGGCCATTTATTTGAAGGTTCAAAAACCTTACTTGAAATTGCCGATAATTTTCGCGAATTAAAAACAGTTTGTTGGTGTGGTAAAAAAGCAACAATGAATTTGCTAGAAGGACAAGATGGTAAAATTGTTAAATTTGGTAATTCAATTCATCTTGGTGATAGTGAGTTCCACTCAGTTTGTCGTAAACATTGGAAAGCAGGTCAAGTTAGACCAAAAAGTTAATTTTAGACAGTGTTACTTTATGGGCATCACTTAATTTGTCTAACGTTATTTGATTTGAAAAAAGTGTGAATGACTTCTCATTTTTACGATATTGTTTTATTGATTCCTTCAATTTTGTGTCATATTAACTGAACCGATTCAGTTTCGTTTTATTCATTATAAGGAATCACTATGAAAATCAAAATTGTTTCATCTGCTCTATTACTTGGTCTGCTTAGCTGTAATGCCAGTGCAAAAGAGTTTGTCTTAATCGATAACGAAAAAGATATTGCAGAAGGTAACTGGTCGATTTCAAGCAAAGATTTGGGTGTAAAAAATGAAAAATTTACTATTCAAAACACGGTGCTTAAAGGCGGTAAACAAGAAGGAACTGAATTACTAACAATAACAAGTGATGTTTTGACTATTAAATTAATTCCTACTCGTGGCTTAGGTATTTTATCGGTAGAAGGGGAGGGGGTTCGTTTAGGCTGGGATTCGCCTGTTAATGAAGTTGTTAACCCAAAATATATCAATTTAGAAAGTCGCGGCGGCATCGGTTGGTTAGATGGCTTTAACGAAATGATGGTTCGTTGTGGTTTTGAATGGACTGGACATGCCGTTCAAGCCGATGGCATGATGTATACGCTTCATGGGCGAGCACAAAATACGCCTGTATCAAAATTAATTGTCACAATCGAAGATAAAGCACCCTATACTATTAACATTAAAGGTTTAATAAAAGAAAACACATTCAAAAAAAGTCATTTAGAAACGTGGGCATCACTTAGCTATGTGCCAGGAAGTAATGACTTTACCATACACGATGTTGTTACCAATAAGAGTGATTATACCCGCGATTATCAAATCATCTATCATAGCAATTTTGGTACGCCAATTCTTGAAGAAGGCGCTAGATTTGTTGCGCCAGTTAAAGAAATTTCACCTTTTAACGATTATGCGAAAGAAGGATTAGCGACGTGGCAAACTTATTTAGGTCCAACTAAAGATTTTGATGAAATGGTCTTTAACGTTTATCCATTTGCGGATGCAAATAATCACACACAAGTGATGGTCACCAATAAAGCAGGCGATAAAGCAGCAGGTATCGCTTTTAATACCAAACAGTTACCAGTACTTTCGTTATGGAAAAATACCGACACCCTTAAGCAAGGTTATGTGACGGGTCTTGAGCCTGGTACCAGTTTTGCCTATCCAGTGACCATAGAGCGAGAACAAAAACGCGTTCGTCAATTGGCACCTGGTCAAAGTACAGAGTTTACTTTAACGTATAGTTTATTATCGGGTAAAGATGCTGTAAGCAAATATGAAGAGCAAATCAACGCAATTCAGGGTGCGCAACAAACCCAAGTTGTTACTCAACCTATGGCCAAAGAATAACTAACCAATTTTGCTACCAACGCGCAGTTGGTAGCTATCTCATCTATCTATTTTTTCATGTTATTCATCTCTAAAATTATTATCTAAATAAAAGTAGTTTAAAGATGTATTGCTGGTTGATACTTGATTCGCTTTTAATTGGTAGGTATAGTCGGTAAAATTATGTTTATATATATGACTCAACACTTAAACGATGATTTTACGTTGCTAATACTAAAATAGTATTTCACTATTTAAGTGTAATTTTACTAAACGATAAGGATAGAAATGGCAAACCGACGAATAATAATTGGTATTAGTGGCGCAACAGGAATTGCTTATGGTATTAAAGCGTTAGAACTGTTAAAACCGTTAGATATCGAAACGCATCTTGTTATTTCTAAAGCTGCACAAATAACTTGTCGCTACGAAGTCCCCAATATGAGTATAAAACAGATTCAAGCATTAGCAGATAAGGTTTATTCCATTAATAATATTGGTGCTGCGATAGCCAGTGGATCTTATAAAACTATTGGTATGTTAGTTGCTCCCTGTTCAATGCGCTCTCTATCTGCTATTGCGACTAGTTTATCTGATAATTTGCTTACTCGAGCCGCTGATGTGGTACTTAAAGAGCGTCGCCGTTTAGTTTTAATGGTCAGAGAAACACCACTGCATTTAGGTCACATTAACAATATGCAAGCCGTCACTCAAATGGGCGGCATAATATTTCCACCGGTTCCTGCTTTTTATCAACATATTGATACCATTGATGATATGATAACGCATAGCGTTGCAAGAGCCTTAGACTTGTTTGATATTGATATGCCTTGTTTACCTCGCTGGGGTGAGGATATGCAACTTAACAGTAAAATAATTGAATGACATGACGAGCAACAAATTTTGTAGGCAACCTAATCATAAAATCATTGAATTTATCAAAAAACAACATGTGCTTTCGCTATGTGTGATTTTATCGAATAATCAACCTTGGGCATGTAATACCTTTTATGTATTTGATCAAGATTTGATGAATTTATATTTTCTCACTGAGCTAAAAACTCAGCATGCTAATGCAATGCTCAATCAGCCACAGGTAGCAGGTACAATTAGTATCGCGCCCAAAACTGTTGTTCAAATTCAAGGTATACAGTTTGTTGCAATAGCAAAACAGCTAAGTGATCAACAAGCTATGCATGCTTATTCACTGTATTATCAAGCTTTTCCATTCGCTAAATTAATGAAAGCGCCGATTTGGTCACTGGAATTACAGTACATTAAAATGACCAATAATTTACTTGGTTTTGCGCATAAAGATATTTGGACAAGAAACTAATCTTTTTACCGTCAGGTGGTTCAAATTTTCAATTTTAGCCGTTTTTATGTCCATTCAATTCGTTCAAATTGAGTTATTGAATCACTATTCTTATCCAATAGCTCAAATTCACAGCTTTCAAGTAAACTGATTGGCAATCATTAAAAATTAACCTTGTTATAAAAAAAAATTATAAATATATATAAATATATTATTTAACGAGAAAAATACTATTTTGTATTATACTTGCACACCTTAATTTTTTTCATCACTAACATAAATGCGTAAATTAGCCGATCGACTCGACCACTTTTCTGATTCAGTTATCCGCCGGATGACCCGAATTGCAAATGAATATCAAGCTATCAATTTATCACAAGGATTTCCTGATTTTGATCCACCAAAAGAATTGATACAAGCGCTTAAACAGGCTGCTGAGCAAGGTCCTCACCAATATGAAATTACTTGGGGTTCAAAAGAATTTAGACAGTTACTGGCTAAAAAGCAGCAAAAATTGATGAACATTGATATAAACCCCGATGAAAACGTCCTTGTAACCTGTGGAAGTACAGAAGCAATGATGTGTGCGGTTATGACAATTTGTAATCCTAAAGACAAAGTTATCATCTTTTCGCCTTTTTATGAAAATTATGGTGCTGATGCGATTTTATCTGATGCAACGCCAATATATGTACCACTCATTCCACCAACATTTGAGTTTGATAAAAAGCAGCTTAGGCAAGCGTTTGAACAAGGTGCGAAAGCCTTAATCTTATGTAATCCGAGTAATCCATGCGGTAAAGTTTTTACCAAAGCAGAACTTGACTATATCAGTCAATTAGCCATCGAATTTGATGCTTATGTTATTACTGATGAAGTGTATGAACATATGGTTTATGCCCCGCACAAGCACCTTTATTTAGCCAATTTTCCCGGCATGAAAGAGCGCACTATTAGTTGTAGTTCATTATCAAAAACGTATTCGATTACAGGTTGGCGCCTAGGTTATATTATTGCAGATAAAACTATCATTGATGGCTGTAAAATGATCCATGACTTTTTAACTGTTGGCGCCGCTGCACCATTACAAAAAGCCGCTTGTGCTGGCTTATCATTGGGTGATGATTATTATCAACAATTAACTCAAATCTATACTGAAAAACGTCAATTGTTTTTGCAAGGGTTAGATAAAATAGGTCTATCTTATTATGAACCTCAAGGCGCCTATTATGTCTTGGTTGATATTTCGACCTTTAACCCATTTAAAACTGATTTTGAATTTTGTGAATGGTTAATTAAAGAAGTAGGCGTAGCGGCTGTACCGGGATCGGCATTTTTCAAACATCCTGAGTATCGATATATTCGTTTTCATTTTGCTAAACAAGAACAAACGCTGATTGCAGCTTTACAAAGATTATCCAAATTTAAGGAAAAATTATTATGTTTAAAAAATTAATTGCATTAAGTTTTGCTATTTTATCAACATTCACTTTGCTGACCGGTTGTGATGATACTAAAAAAGAGAATCATATTGTTGTCGGTGTTGCTGCCGGACCTTATGGTGATATGTTTAAACAAGCGATTGCACCAGGGCTAGAAAAGAAAGGTTATAGTGTTGAAATTCGGGAGTTTAGTGATTATGTACAACCTAATTTGGCGTTAGCGAATAAAGAAATTGATGCTAATTTATTTCAACATCTCACTTATTTGAATAATTTTAAACAGGCACGCAATTTAGATATTATCGCAATTGGCTTTGTGCCTACCGCTGGTGCGGGTATTTTTTCTAATAAAATTACTGATTTTTCTCAATTAAAAAAAGGTGATCAAGTCACTATTGCCAATGATGTCACTAATGAAGCACGAGCATTAAGAATCTTGCAAGCCGCAGGTCTTATTAAACTTGATCCAACTGTGGATAAAAATAATCTTACTCCTAATAACATTATTGAAAATCCTTATGGTTTAAATATTGTTCCAATTGAAGCACCGCAAACACCTAGATCGTTAGATAGTGCGGTATTGTCGGTTGTCAATGGTAACTATGCTATTGGTGCCGGTTTAGATTTGTCTAAAGCACTTTATACCGAAGTATTAGATAAAGATCTAAAAAATGTTATTGCCATTCGAAGTTCATCTAAAGATACTTTAGGTAAAGACATTATTGATGTACTTAAATCACCTGAATTTGCGCAAGTGATCGAAGATAAAAATGGTATTTTTTATACTTTCCAAAAACCTGACTATCAATTATTTTAATTATGCAACAAACACCTTTAATCCAAGTAAAAAATGTATCGGTGCGCTTTGAGGCAAAAGGCCAAATAGTTGAAGCTGTCAAAAATGTTTCATTTGATGTCAATCAAGGCGAAATTTTTGGCATTATTGGCTCAAGCGGTGCAGGTAAGAGTACATTGGTAAGAACGCTTAATCGACTCGCCATACCGTCGTCAGGGCAAGTTATTATCGATGGTGTTGATATTAGCACTTTGAAAGGCCGCCATTTACAGGCCTTTCGTTTTCAGGTAGGTATGATTTTCCAAAATTTTAACCTTGCTTGTTCAAAAACCGTTTATGAAAATATTGCCTTTGTTCTTAAGGCTGCTGGCAAAAAGGGTGATGCAGTAAAAAACCGAGTGAAAGAGCTTCTGACATTGGTAGGGTTGAGCGATAAAGCTTATGCTTATCCTGCCGAGCTTAGTGGTGGGCAAAAGCAGCGAGTCGGTATTGCAAGGGCCTTAGCGAATGAAGCGAAAATATTGCTATGTGATGAAGCGACCAGTGCTTTAGATCCAACCACAACCAGTGCTATTTTGGATTTACTTAAACAACTCAATGAAAAATTTGGTTTAACTATAGTTCTTATTACCCATGAAATTGATGTGGTAAAAAAGATTTGTCATCGGGTTGCGGTAATGTCGCAAGGTGAAATTGTTGAGATGAATAACACATTTAATTTATTTGCTTGTCCAAAACAACGCTTTACCCAAAACTTTCTTAATATTGATGAAAATACCCATCTTCCCGATCGAATTAGACAAAATGCTAAAGGCAAACTGGTTAGACTACGCTATATTAATGAAAATACTACGCAACCTATTTTATATCAATCAGCGCTTGAAACAGGCGTCGCTTTCAATATTTTGCATGGCTTTATCGAGTATTTTAACGAGCAAGCGCTAGGCAATTTAGTGATAGAGTTAATTGGTGATCCCGATGATATCTTAAATCTTATTGCAAAGTTACACAATCAAGGTGTGATTATTGAGGAAATAAATTAATGATAAAACTCACCCTTGCTGAAATGGCACAAATGTTATGGCAAGCCGCCTACGAGACTTTTATTATGGTCAGTTGGTCACTGCTTGCTGGTATTTTATTTGGCACAATAATCGGGCTGTTGCTGTTTTTGATGTCTAATCCGTTTTTTTTCAAAAACAGAGTAATGAATAGTATTGCTAACTTTATCATTAATGCGACTCGTTCAATTCCTTTTTTGATTTTAATGGTGACGGTGTTACCTTTAGGTGCTTTATTTGTTGGCACGACTGTTGGACCAAAAGCGGTTATCTTTCCTTTGTCGTTAGCGGCTATCGCTTTTTATGCAAGGTTAGCTGAAAATGCGTTTAGCCAAATAGATAAAGGTGTGATTGAGGCGGCAGTAGCGAGCGGAGCATCACATATTCGCATAATTATTGGAATACTATTTCCTGAAGCGATGGCACAATTAATTCGCCATGCAACGGTAACGACAATTTCGCTCATTAGCTTTAGCTCAATGGCCGGTGTGGTTGGCGGTGGTGGAATAGGTGATTTAGCCATTCGTTACGGCTATCAACGTTATGTCACAGAAATCCTGATTTTATGTATTATCATTCTGATTTTTATTGTGATGTTAATTCAATTTTTAGGGGATAAATTAGCTAATCACTTTGATCGCAGCTATAAATAATCGGTATTAACATGAATACAATTACAACTATTATTAAAGATCCTAACCGAATCATTTATCAAAACAATATTCCAAAATCTCACTTAAGTGATGGACTGCAATTGAAATATGGACAAGCCGAACTACTGGTTTATCCAGTAACAACAGCGGAAGTTTCACAAATAGTTCAATATGCCTATTCAAAAGGGATCAATATTACAACGCGTGGTGCGGGTACGAATTTGGTGGGTTCAACCATTCCTAATGGTGGCATTATTATTGATTTATCTTTAATGAACACTATTGTTGAACTGGATAAAGAGACATTCACAATTACTGTCCAGCCAGGCATTTTATTACAGGATTTACAACAATGGGTTGAAAAGCAAGACCTGTTTTATCCGCCCGATCCTGGTGCAAAAAATGCCACTATTGGCGGTAATATAAGTACTAATGCTGGTGGCATGCGTGCGGTTAAATATGGCGTGACCCGTGATTATGTGCAAGCAATAGAAGTGGTTATGGCTGATGGCAGCGTTTTAAATTTTGGCAGTAAAAATGTTAAAGATAATACTGGGCTTTCGTTAAAACATCTCTTTATTGGCAGTGAAGGGACACTGGGTATTATTACGCAATGCACTTTAAAGTTAATTGCTAAACCAAAAGCTTTCGAAACCTTAATTATTGGTTTTAAAAGTATTGATTTAGCTATAGCAAATATCACAACTATATTACAAACGTTAACACCCACAGCACTGGAGTTTGTAGAACGTCAGGTTGCGCAGTGGGGTGAAAGATATTCAGGTTTTCAATTTCCATTACCCAATGCACAAGCCTATCTTATTGTTATGTTAGATGGTGCTGATCATCAAACTATATTACAACAGCGTCAGCAACTATTGGCTAATTTGACTGATTGTGAACATTTTATTGCAGAAACAGTAGAACAAGCTAGTCAAATTTGGGCAGTGCGCGGGTCGCTAGTTCGCGCTGTTGAAGCGGTGACAGAGCAAGATCCTATTGATATTGTTGTACCCATTAATAAAATTGCTGATTTTATTCATTACACTAAACAATTAGAAGCAAAAACCGGTGTAAGAATGTTAGCTTTTGGGCATGCTGGTGATGGCAATATCCATTTATGTCTGTTACGCGATGGTAGAGAGCAAGCGCAATGGCAACGCTTACTAGAACAAGTCCATTGTGCTTTGTATCTAAAATGTCATCAATTAGGCGGGCTTCCTTCTGCTGAACATGGAATTGGTACTGCTAAAGTTAACTATTTTAAGCAGGCCATACCAGAAGATAATCGCCAATTAATGCAAGCAATTAAACAGCAGTTTGATCGTAAAAATATTCTTAATAATCAAGTTTATATTTTGCAAATTTAGATGTTTTTTTATTTGTAATTAACTGAAAAGTCTTTGATGATAATCAAAGACTTTTTGTTATTACCTAAAGCAAAGGTTTGCTCATAAAAATAGGGTAACTTTACACGCTCAATAAACATCATAACAAAACCCTTTTTTTTACTATAATTTAAACTTGTTTATAATCAATAGGTTAAATTTTAATGTAAAAAAAGGGTTTTTAAGCCTAAAACAAACATTTATCTTTTGCCTAACAAGCGTTATAGTGTATCGGTTTCTAGTTTAACGCCGTGTAGGTGGTTTAGAAA
>CALYPO010000008.1 GCA_945276085.1 uncultured Gilliamella sp. | reverse complement strand
GCACAGAAAGTTTTGGATAAAGATCATTATGGTTTAGAGCGAGTTAAAGACCGTATTTTAGAGTACTTAGCCGTACAAGGACGAGTTAATAAGGTCAAAGGTCCAATTTTATGTTTAGTTGGTCCTCCAGGGGTAGGTAAAACATCGTTAGGTCAATCTATTGCTAAAGCAACAGGTCGTCAATATGTACGTATGGCTCTTGGTGGTGTTCGTGACGAAGCCGAGATTCGTGGTCATAGACGTACTTATATTGGTTCTATGCCTGGTAAATTGATACAACGTATGGTTAAGGTCGGTGTCAAAAATCCGTTATTTTTACTTGATGAAATTGATAAAATGGCATCAGATATGCGGGGTGATCCTGCTTCTGCATTATTAGAAGTGCTTGATCCAGAACAAAATAATGCATTTAGTGATCACTACTTAGAAGTTGATTATGACTTGTCGGATGTGATGTTTGTTGCTACGGCGAATTCAATGAATATTCCTGCTCCTTTATTAGATAGGATGGAAGTCATTCGTCTATCAGGCTATACCGAAGACGAAAAATTGAATATTGCAAAGCAGCATTTAATTTCGAAACAGATTGAAAATAATGGATTAAAATCAAAAGAAATAGAGATTGATGATTCAGCGATTATCGGCATTATTCGTTATTATACTCGAGAGGCTGGTGTACGTAGTTTAGAACGAGAAATTGCCAAAATTTGCCGTAAAGTGGTTAAGCAATTAGCCTTAAACAGTAAGTTGAAAAAAGTAACTATTACGCAAGATAATTTGAAGGATTTCTTAGGTATTCAACGGTTTGATTACGGTAAAACTGACAACGAAAATCGCGTAGGGCAAGTTATTGGTCTTGCTTGGACAGAAGTTGGTGGTGATTTATTGACAATTGAATCGGTGAGTGTTCCTGGTAAAGGAAAACTAACATACACAGGCTCGTTAGGTGATGTTATGCAAGAGTCTATCCAAACGGCATTGACGGTGGTACGTTCTCGAGCAGAAAAATTAGGTATTAATAGCGATTTTTACGAAAAACGCGATATACATGTACATGTTCCTGATGGTGCGACACCAAAGGATGGACCAAGTGCTGGTATTGCCATGTGTACATCATTAATTTCGACACTAACGGGTAATCCTGTCCGGTCAGATGTTGCCATGACAGGTGAAATAACTTTACGTGGTGAAGTGTTACCTATTGGTGGACTAAAAGAGAAATTACTGGCAGCACATCGCGGTGGCATTAAAACAGTAATTATACCAAAGGATAATGTTAAAGATTTAGAGGAAATACCTGATAATGTAAAATCAGAAGTTGATATCAGACCTGTTCAATGGATTGATGACGTGATCACCATTGCATTACAAAATAATCCATTTGGTATCGAACCACTGAAAAAAAACATTAAATTAAAACCCTCTTCAAAAAAGGCTACAAAAGTAGTGAAAACTAAAATTCCTACACATGCCCGATTGAATTAATCATCCTTAAAATTAAAAAGATCAACTGATGTTGATCTTTTTTTTTATCTCGGATAATTCCGATAATAGCCAATTTAACTAAATATGCTATACTTGCCAAATTAAAACTTAAGGTGTATGGAGAAAAGCAAGAAATGATGGATACAATCCGTAAAGCGGCAAATAATATTGTCGTTAAGATTATTTTTGCAATCATTATTTTATCTTTTATATTTACAGGGATTGGTTTTTTTGGGTTTGGTGGTAGTAACAAAGCTAACGATGCTACACTATATATTGCAAAAGTTGATGGAGAAGGTATTAGTCGAGCTGAATTTGAAGCACGCGCAAAAGAAGTTACCTCAACGTCAATGGGTGATCCTGCATTTATTAAACAACTTCGTCGGAACGTATTTTATTCTGAAATTACCAACTATTTAGCCTATAAATTTTCTCAACAACTTGGTGCAAATATAAGTAATGACCAAGTAAAAGAGTTTATAAGACAGCAAAGAGTATTTTTTGACAATGGTAAATTTAGTAATGAAAAATATTTAGACCTCTTAGCTGCCAATGGTTACACACCAGATACTTATGGTGAAGGTATAAGATCATCTTTACAACAACAACAAGTCATAGACGCTCTAATCAATTCGAGTTTTGTTTTACCTGTGGACTCAGAAATTTCTAAATTGAAGGAGCAAACTCGAACCATTTATACAGCAGAGATTAATCCCAATATTGTTAATCTCGATGATGTGAAAATTACGTTAGAGGATGAGCAAAAATATTATGACGAACACCAAAGTGAATTTTATAAAAAAGAGAGAGTGAAATTTAATTATATTTTAAATGAAGAATATCAATATAATAAAAAAATTCATGTCAGTGGTGATGAGGTAAAACAAGAATTTAATAACAATATTAAAGATTATACTTTTCCTGCAAAAAAATCTTATAGTGTAATTTATATCAAAGATAAACATGAGGCTGATGATATTGTTAATGAATTAGCATCAGGTAGCAATTTTGAAAGTATTGCTAAAACTGTTAATCAAGATAATGCATCTCCATATGGTAAAAATGGTTCATTAGGTTGGTTTGTTGATGATGATTCTTTACCACAGGCATTTAAAGATGCACACTTGGATACAATAGGGCAAATATCTAATCCTATTGCTGTTGATGAAGGATATCTTATTGTCAAATTAGATGATATTCAACCCGCTAAAGCAATGGATTTTGATTATGCTAAGTCTATTATCGAATCAAAACTTAAGAATTCGAAAATAAAAAATGCATTTGAAACTGTAGAACAGAAAATCCAAGCTGCAGTTAACAAAAATCCTAATTCATTAGAATTGATTGCTAAAGAATCTGATTTACCACTATTTAATTCTGATTGGGCTTATTTTAATGATGTATCAACTATTTTACGTTATCCTGAAGTTAGAGATGTTGCTTTTAGTGATGAAATGATAGTTGATGGTAAAGTAACAGGTAAAGTGTCTGAAATGATAACCGTCGGACAAGGTTTAGATTTGTCTGATTTTGTCATTCAGGTGGTTGATTATCGACCAGAAGGTATTGCACCTTTTGATGAAGTTAAAGATGAAATTAATAAAAAATTACATCAAGATATTGCCAATAGTCGTTTTCAAGCTACTGTTAATAGCACAATGGAACAATTAAATAATAAAGGTAGTTCGGCAAATGTGCAATTTTCCAAAAATTATACCCTACATCGTAATGACAATGATCTCGATGCGCGTGTTATAAATATGGTGTTTGATCTGGTACCTTCAACAACATCTAAACGCGTGTATGGCGTAGAATATTTGAATGATAAAAGCGCAACAGTTGTTGTGTTAACGGGTGTTAATACCCCTAGCGAATCGAAAGATATATCATCAGAATTATTACCATTATTCATGAATAATACCTATTATTATTTAGCTGAAGATATCCGTTCTAAAGCTAAAATCGAAATAATGCCGGATGCAAATTTGTGATGTAGTTCGTAAAATTACAGAAAATTTGTTTAATTTAGAAAAGTCACTTAGGTGACTTTTCTCATTTTTTAAATGATTAACGCCATATAGTTTTATTCAATGACATAGTAATAAAGCATATTAATTGCATAACTATATTTAAGAGGTTAATCAAATGAAACTATTTTCCCTAATCTGTCTTTTATTATCGAGTCTAGCGTTTTCTAATGTAAGTTTAGCTGATAAGTTACCTAATGAAGTAGCTAAACAAGATCAGCAACAAATCACTCAAGTCAATATCAATACCGCTTCGGCAGAGGAACTCACAAAAGTATTAACAGGAATAGGCGCAAGTAAAGCTAAAAAAATCGTTGAGTATCGTGAAAAATTTGGGCCTTTTGTTTCAGTAGAACAATTAAAAGAGGTATCAGGTATTGGTCAAGCAACATTGGATAAAAATGCTGGTAAAATAGCATTATAACGTAATTAGGCAGTCGACTGAGAACCTCGTCGGCTGTTTATCTAGATGGCTTCGATTAATTATCTATAGGATCAACATCTATGCTCCACCTAACTTTGCTTGATTCATTCCATTTTTCTATTGTTATAATTAATTGATCTAAAATAGTTTGAAGCTTTTGTCGATTAGTATGTTGTACTAATAACTGCCAACGGTTGTACCCCGCTTTTTTGGCTTGATTTGCTGGCATTGGACCAAGTAACCATAAAGCAGGATCGTCACAATGCATTTTTAACCACTCATCTATACGTTGTAAAAATGCTGGTGCATATTGATTATTACGATCTGCTGCACGAATTAATGTCTGGTAACTAAATGGCGGTAATAAGGTTTTTTGACGCTCTAGCAACGTCTGTTTGGCAAACTCTTGATATCCTTGATGAAGCAAAATATTTAATAAAGGATGATCTGGATGATAGGTTTGTAAAATGACTTCACCTGCTTTGGCCTCACGTCCTGCTCTACCAGATACTTGCGTATAGATTTGTGCAAATCGCTCTGTTGCGCGAAAATCACTTGAAAACAATGCACCATCAACATCAACAATACCAACTAAAGTAACATTCGGAAAGTGATGGCCTTTAGCTAAAATTTGGGTACCAACTAAAATGTGAGCACCACCTTGCTCAATAGTTTGTAAATATGTATCGAGTGCACCTTTTTTAGATACAGTATCACGATCAATTCGGCTAATTTTTATTTCTGGAAATAATATTGCTAATTGTTTTTCAAGTTGTTCGGTACCAAATCCAACGGGTACTAAGTGCGTTGAACCACATTTAGGGCATTGTTTAGGTACCCCTCTTGGGGTATCGCAATAATGGCAACTGAGTTTATTTTGCTGTTGGTGAAAGGTATACGGTCTATCACAACGTGGGCACTCAGCAATCCAACCACAATCATGGCATATCAATAAAGGTGAAAAACCTCGTCGATTTAAGAATAACATGACTTGATTGTTATTGTTTAGATGTTTTTTTATTTGTTCAATAAGGGGTTGAGATAATCCAGCCGATAAGACTAATCCTCTTATATCTAAGATAGATTGTTTTGCTAGTTGTGCATTTCCTGCTCGTTTAGTTAACTGTAATAATTGATAACGGTGATTTTGGACATTATTCAAGGTTTCAAGTGACGGTGTTGCAGAACCTAATAATATAGGGATATTATCGAATTTGGCACGAATAATGGCTAAATCCCTTGCATTATAACGCCATCCTTCTTGTTGTTTATAAGAGCTATCATGTTCTTCATCAATAATAATTATGCCCAAGTCTTTAAACGGTGTAAAAACTGAAGAGCGAGTACCAACGACAATGGCATTTTCACCATTCTTACTCCTTAACCAAACATTCAACCGTTGCTTATCGGTTAATCCTGAATGTAAAATATCAATCGGTGCGTTAAAGCGTTGTTCAAAACGTCTAATTGTTTGTGGCGTTAAACTAATTTCGGGTACTAATACTAAAGCCTGCTTGCCTTTTGCTAAAATGCCAGTAAGGACATTTAAATAAACTTCCGTTTTACCTGATCCAGTGATCCCTTCTAACAAAAATACTGAAAAATGATCATTTTGTTGATTGATGGTATTAATAGCTTGGATTTGTTCGTTATTTAATACAATAGTATTGCGATTAGTTGAAAAACTAGATTGCCATGGAATGTTATTTGGTTGTTGACTGATTTGGGTAATCAATTGTTTTTTTTGTAACTGATGATATACAGTTAAGCTTAAATCTGAATCATGCAACTGATTATTTCTAAATAAAGATAATAACAATTTTTGTTTTGGTGCTCTTGATAATGTATTTAAATCAATATGTTGACCTAATTGCGTCAGTTGCCATTGTTTAATTTCATCTTGGCAAGCTTTGCGACCTTGGCGTAACAAAATAGGCATAGCGTGAAACAAAACTTCGCCAATGGGATAATGATAGTAATTAGCTGCCCAATTTAATAATTTCCAAATTGAATTTGTGAACAACGGTTGCTCGTCAATTATTGAGACAATTGATTTTAAGTGTTCAATTTCAATGTCGGTTTGCTGATCTATTTTAACAATAATACCTATAGCAAAACGTTTACCAAAAGGGACTTTTACCCGCATACCCACTTGAGCAGGTGAAGTTAAGCAATAGTCATAAAGTTGGTAAAGCGGTACCGGTAAGGCTACATGAGCGATCAGCATTAAGTGTCACAAGTAAAATTAATCAAGGTCAATATTGTACTGAGTTTTTATATAACTCGCAAAAGCTAGCTGACATCATTTGTTTTTTATGGATTTTATCTAATAAGTTTGCGATTAAACTTTAAAATTTAAATGGTAACCCATTGATCGAAATATGGTATCGTTTTATAAAATTTGTTATCTTGGCAGATTAGAATTAGTGATATTTTTTAAGGAATACAAAATGCCAGAAAACTTTTCACATATTAATCATAATGGTGATGCACATATGGTTGATGTGTCCAATAAACAAATAACGGCACGGGAAGCAAGAGCTGAGTCACAGGTTATGATGAACTCAGCAACATTAAACATGATTATTGAAGGTAAACATCACAAAGGTGACGTTTTTGCCACTGCTAGAATTGCAGGTATTCAAGCCGCTAAAAAAACTTGGGAACTTATTCCCCTTTGTCATCCGCTTTTACTGAGTAAAGTTGAAGTTAATATTGAAGCTGATATTGTTAATTCTTGTGTTAGAATTGAGTCCGTATGTCGATTGCAAGGTCAAACAGGTGTTGAAATGGAAGCATTGGTTGCTGCATCTGTAGCGGCTTTAACGATATATGATATGTGTAAAGCTGTACAAAAAGACATGGTTATCACTCAAGTAAGATTATTAACTAAAACGGGTGGTAAATCGGGTGATTTTGCAATCTAATACTAAAATAGTCAAAGTATGAATAGAATTATTTTTTTTGCTCAAATAAGAGAGCTCATTGGTGTTGAAAGTATCTTATTAGATGTTAGTCAATTGTCGATTTCTGACCTTTTACAAAAATTAAGCCAGCAAGGCAATAAATGGTCAATGGCATTAACAGAAAAAACTGTATTATGTGCTGTTAATCAATCATTGGTCGATTTTGATTATATAATACAACCTGATGATGAAATCGCTTTTTTTCCTCCTGTGACAGGCGGCTGAAAATATGGATATCATTCAAGTTGGTGATGAGCAAATAGATGCCAACAAATTAAGTGCTTGGTTATCAGAACTATCGCAAGACGGTGCGGTTGTAACATTTATAGGTAAAGTTCGTTCAGTTGACGAGCTGCCTCTTAGCCTTTTTTTAGAACACTATTCTGGCATGACAGAAAAAGTACTACGTCAAATTGTTAATCAAGCTCGTGAGCGTTGGCAATTAAGTCGTGTGGCCGTGATTCACCGAGTAGGTGAAATAAGTAATAATGAACAAATCGTTTTTGTCGGAGTCAGTAGTGCCCATCGTGCGGATGCTTTTGCTGCGGCTGAATTTATAATGGATGTATTAAAAACACAAGCGCCTTTTTGGAAAAAAGAACGTACAGGTAATGGGGATAATTGGGTCGAGCCTAAAAATTCTGATATACAAGCATTGAAAAAATGGCTTTAATCTCCATTTAATATATAATAGATTGAGTATGTTACATAATATTTTATAAGAGGTAAAGGATGGCAAATTATTCATCTAATAGTTCAATAATCGAAAAATCGACAAGTCGTGTACAAACCTATATGAGTCATGTTTACGGCTGGATGACTGTTGGACTATTATTAACAGCTTTAGTTGCATGGTATGCATCAACTAATCTGCAATTATTACAGTTATTATATCGAGGTATGTGGGTATTATTAATTGCTGAGCTAGGGCTAGTTTTTGTTATTTCTGGTTTTATCAATCGTTTATCTGGCGCAGCGGCAACCACATTGTTTATGCTCTATTCTGTTTTAAATGGTTGTACGTTTTCTATCTATTTTATAGTTTATACTTCGTCTTCGATTGCGAGTGTATTTTTTATTACAGCAGGCATGTTTGCTGCGATGGCTTTTTATGGCTATACCACAAAACGTGATTTATCAGCCTTCGGTCGCTTTTTATTTATGGGACTAATTGGCATTGTGATTGCCTCATTGGTTAATCTCTTTTTAAAGAGTGAGCCATTAATGTGGGCTGTAACTTACATTGGCGTGTTTGTTTTTGCAGGATTAACTGCTTATGATAATCAAAAACTCAAAGAGTTAGGCGAAAATATATCTTATGATGATCAAAATGTATTTAGACGCTTTGTCATTTTAGGTGCATTAACTTTATATCTTGATTTCATTAACTTGTTCATTATGCTGCTAAGGATTTTTGGCGATCGTCGATAATGGTATTTTTATAGATTTAAAGGGCTCTATTAAGAGCCTTTTTTGTTAGTTTTTTATTAGTAATTTGTTTTTTAGTCTTTTATATTAAAATTTCGCGGAAAATACTGTGTTTTAATATAGAATATCGTTTTTTATTTCTTATATACTTAATATTAAGTTCAATATTAGAGAATTACTGTGAAAAAATTATATTCCTTTGTTCTAATAAACATTTTTATTTCATCAATCATTGCCATTCGTTATTTTGTTGTTCCTGGAGCGTTATTTAATTGGGCCGGAATTACCTTTTCAATTTTCGCAGTAACTGGACACTTTTTCTCAGTTTATTTATTGCTTTTAATTATTTGTATTCCGCTGCTTTGGATAAAACCATGTCTTCGTAATCTCATTTTGATTGTATTATTTGGTTTTTTTCAAATTGGATTATTTATTGATACTATTGTTTTTCAACAATACCGATTTCACATAAATCTCTCTGTTATATCAATGGTATTTTCTGGGCAAGTGGTGGATTTTTCGCTATTCACTTATTGCTTGATGTTGACATTAATCATTGCTTCACTTTGCCTAGAGTGCTTTATTCTTTATTGGATTAATAACAAATTTGCAATAGCACACACTAAGTCTAAATTTCTACGTTTATCTACTATTTTTCTTATTTTTGCTTTTTTTATTAGCCATATTGTGCACATGATTGCTTTTTATTATGCTTATTCTCCAATTATGGTAGTAAAAGAATATATTCCCTTATATCGTCCGTTTACATCAAAAAAAATAATGGAATTTTTTGATAAACAAGGGCAACGAAAAGTTATTTATGAAAAAGATGATGAACATACAGGAATTCATTATCCTAAACATACGCTTATTATTAATTCTGATAACAATAAACCTCAAAATATTATGTTTATTGTATTAGACTCTTGGCGTTATGATACATTTAGTGAGCAAATTTCTCCTAATACTTATCATTTTGCACAACAAAATAATGGTGTTATTTTCAATAATCATTATTCAACGGGTAACGCTACTCGGACAGGTATCTTTGGGTTATTTTATGGTATCCCTGGTACTTACTGGGATGCCTTTTTGCGTAATAGTGTTCCATCTTTGTTCGTTACGACATTACAAAAAGAAAATTTTAATATTGGTATTTTTACCTCAGCTAAGGTGACTGCCCCTGAATTTGATCGTACCGTATTTGCAACAATTAAAAATTTAAGAATAAGTAGTCATGATGGCCCAGCTTCAAGTCGCGATAAACAGATCACAAACGATTGGTTAGCATGGTATAAACAACGTGATACCTCTAAACCAAGTTTCTCATTTTTATTTTATGACGCACCTCACGCTTATGATTTTCCAGATGATTTTGAGGTAAAATTTAAGCCAATTGGTGACCTTGATTATATGACATTAAATAATAATACTGATCCTGTGCCAATTTTCAATCGTTATAAACAAAGCGTCTATTATGATGATTATTTATTGCAAAATGTTTATGATGAACTAATTAGATCGGGAACGTTAGATAATACGTTAATTATTATTACTGGTGACCATGGTCAAGAAATGAATGATAATAAGCTTGGTTTTTGGGGGCACAATGGTAATTATACCGATGCTCAAACCAAAGTTCCGTTTATCATTATTGGCGCTAAAAATTTAGAGCAGTTAAAAGATAATGCCGCTAAACTGACTAGTCACGAAGATGTAGTACCGTCATTAATGAAACATTATTTATATGTGGAAAATGATATAAGTGATTATTCAACAGGGTATGATTTATTTAACCCAATCACTAATCGTAACTGGTTATTGATGTCAAATTATAGTTCCTATGCTGTTCGCACACCGGATAATATTTATCTTGTTAACAGACTAGGTATTAGTCATTATATGGATTCGCACAATCATGAGATTGATGCAACGCCTAACTATAGCTATATCCAAGCGGCAATAGGCAATATGCGTTATTTTTATCAACCTGCGAACTAGTTATTTCTCTATCCTTTTATTCAAAAGGATAGAGAAGATATTCTTAACGAACATCAGCGCAGTTTAAACAATAAATATAGCGGTTTTGACTATCGTGAAATTTATTCCATAAAGACACTTGTTGTTTTAACTGTTTTGCTTGTGGTAATTGATCAAAAAATATTTCGGCAGTTGATTTTGGCAGCATTGTTAGCATTTCAGAATAAAAACTATTGAACCAACTGACATCTGGTTTAAGCCAGTCAATTTTGTAATCCGTTAAATTGGCCAATGTAGCGGCTGTTTCGATAGCATCATCAAAATCACCAAGTTTATCAACTAAACCAATGTTACTTGCTTCTGAACCTAACCAAACTTGACCTTGAGCTATTTTATCCACTTGTTCTGTTGACATATTTCTTGCTTTAGCAACCAATGAAATAAAGGTATTGTATCCATTATCAATATTCATTTGTATTAGTTGGCTCATTTCATCCGGTAGATTTCGAGTAACACTATTATTTGCAAGTGGTGATGTTGTTACACCATCATTGTAAACACCAATGTGAGATAATGATTTTTCAAAGGTTGGAATAATACCAAAAATACCAATAGAGCCAGTAATTGTATTCGGGCTAGCAATAATGTAATCTGATGCTGTCGATATCCAATATCCACCAGATGCGGCCATTCCGCCCATTGAAACTACTACAGGAATTTGATAACTGCGTAGTGCTTCTAATTCACTGCGAATGGCCTCTGAGGCGTCAACACTTCCGCCAGGACTATTAACTCGTAATATAACAGCTTGAACATTTTGATTATCCAAGTTGTTACGGATATTTCTAAGCTGTTCAACAATATCTTGGCTGCCCGCTATATCAGTATTATTTTCACTGTCAGTTATCGTACCATTGACAAAAACAACAGCGATTAATGGTTTATCGTCAGTTTGTTCATCTTTTTCTGTCAATTTATAGTCATAAATACTTAATTGATGTTGATTCTGAACAATATCGAGATCATATTGATAATTGGATGCAACAACGTCAACTAAACCAGTAGATAAAGCATATTGACTCATACTTCCTTTAGCTGCTTTTAACTCTGACAACATATCAGTAGGATTTGGAACTAATTGACTAGGGGCTTTTTTACGTTGTGCTGAAATATCATTAAGATAATTTTCCCACATGGCTGAAAGCCAGCGCGTCGTATTGCTTTTTGCTGCATCTGACATATCGTCTCGAATGAATGGTTCAATTGCAGATTTGTATGTGCCTACTCGGAAAACATGAGTATTAATTTTTAAGTTATCTAATAAGGTTTTATAATACAGATTATTGGCTGATAACCCGTATACACTGACTGCACCTAATGGTGTTAAATAAATTTTATTGGCATAACTGGCTAGATAATATTGGCTTTGATTAAAATTGGAACCAATTGCATAAATTGGCTTATTGGCTTCTCTAAATTTGGATAAATATTTACCCACATATTGTAATGAGCTCATATCCGCCCCAACAAAATTATCCAATTTTAAAACCATACCATCAATATTAGGATCTGTTGTTGCTTGCGCTATTTTTTGTGTTAATTCAAATAAACTATTTTCACGAGAGGTATTTACTTTTTTGCCATATATTTTATTTTGTAATGCATAAATCTCATCGTCATATCGCGTACTATCAACAATAACACCTTCTAAATCAAGTACAAGCGTGCCATATTGTGGAACGACATCCTGTTTTTTCAAATCTTTTATCAGTTCAATACCACTAAAAATAAGAATAATAGCAATAAAAAATATTATATTTAGAAAAATTTGTCTAAAAACGTTGATGGTTTTCCAAATTAATTTTATGACTGATAATACAGATATCATAATTAGCCCTTTTAGTCGTAATGTTAGCTTTTCGCTTCTATATTTCGTTTTTTGAAATATTTTTTATCTTCAAAACGCAAGCATGTTAATTTACCGCCCCAACAACAGCCAGTATCGAGAGCATAAATATTATCTGGAGTACCTTTACCATTTAAAGCGGCCCAATGGCCAAAAGCGATACTGTATTGAGCTGGAATTTTTGAAGGTAATAAAAACCAAGGTTTAAGTTTTGTAGGCGCTTGATCTGGTGATTTTTTGAAATAAAAATCAAGTCGGCCATCTTCATAACAAAACCGCATTCGTGTGAGTGCATTAGCAATGTAACGTAACCGATCTAATCCTTGTAAATCACAAGACCATTCATCAGGGAAATTACCGTACATTTTGTCGAGAAAAAGTGGATATGAATCACTCGATAACATAACATTTAAGTCATTGGCACATTTT
Organism: uncultured Gilliamella sp.; assembly: GCA_945276085.1. Classification (GTDB taxonomy): domain Bacteria; phylum Pseudomonadota; class Gammaproteobacteria; order Enterobacterales; family Orbaceae; genus Gilliamella. Next base: position 25,498 of record CALYPO010000008.1, on the reverse strand, counting down.
TTTAATGTATCAAGATCCCATTGAGGTGAAATACCCGCGTGAGTCATAATCAGTTTTAACTTTTCATCTATTTGAACTAATGGTTGTTTACGTAACCAATTCATTAATTCATCGTAATCAGGCGCATTGATCACACTGTCAAGATTATCTTTCTTTTTTGCTAATGTTACATTGGCATAAATCGATAATAAATGTAAATCATGATTACCTAAAACTAAGCGAATTTGACTACTTAAATTTTTTACAAATCTAAGCACGTCTAACGATTTTGGTCCTCTGGCAACCAAATCACCGGTTAACCACAAAGTATCAGATGATGAAAAACTCGCTTTATCAAGCAAACGCATAAACTCATCATAACAACCATGAATATCACCAATGATTAGGTTTGCCATAATATTATTTCCATGCGTTTGCAAGTTTACAATATTGTTGTACTGACAAATTTTCAGCACGTAAATTAGGGTCAATATCTAATTCAATTAATTGGTCTGTTGTAAACATATTACTTAAACTATTGCGAATCGTTTTGCGTCTTTGATTAAACGCTTCTGTAGTGATGCGAGAAAGTATTTTAACATCATCAACTAAATAAGGTTTTTGTTTGTAAGGAATTAACTTAACAACAGCTGAGTTAACTTTAGGTGCCGGCTTGAACGCAGTCGGTGGAACTTCTAACACAGGAATAATTTGGCAATAATATTGTGCCATTACACTTAATCTTCCATAATCTTTACTATTTGGTGCCGCGACAAGTCGCGTGACTACTTCTTTTTGTAGCATAAAATGCATATCATCAATGATATTGGCATATTCAAATAAATGGAACATTAACGGTGTAGATATGTTATAGGGAAGGTTACCAAATACTCTTAATGGTTTACCTAATTGTTGATTTAACTCATTAAAGTTAAAGGTTAGAGCATCTTGTTCAATAACAGTTAATTTAGTTTTTAAAAAAGGATTATCAATCAATCTACTGGCTAAATCTCTATCAATTTCTATAACTGTTAGATGGTCAACATATTTACTGACTGGCACTGTTAATGCAGCTAGACCAGGACCGATCTCTACAAGAGCCTGATCTGATTTAGGTTGAATAGCTGCGACAATACTTTCAATAATATAATCATCATGTAAAAAGTTTTGCCCGAATCGTTTACGGGCAAAGTGACCTTGGTGTACACGGTTAGTCATGTTTTTCTTCACCTGTGATTTTGATATAAGCATCGCCTTTTAATTCTTGGATCCATACTTGCGCTTCTTCACCAAATTTACGGTTGAAAATTAATCGATAGGCTTGATCTTGTTTCACTGCATTTGTACCATCAGTCTGTTTAGTATCGATTAATTGAATCAAATGCCATCCAAACGATGATTTGATTGGTTGACTAATTTCGCCTTTCTTTAATTGAACTAATGCATTTCTAAAACCAGCGTCATAAACATCGGCTCGACTCCAACCTAAATTACCGCCATTTTCAGCAGAGCCTGGGTCTTGAGAATTAGCTTTAGCTGCTGCTTCAAAGGTTGTCGCTCCACTTACTATGGATTTACGGATATCAGACAGTTTTTGTTTGGCAATTTGGTCTGTTACAAGCACATTAGTTTTAATTAAGATATGGCGAGCATTAAATTCATCAATGGTGAATTTTTTCGGTGCTTCAGAACGTGTATCATCAACTTTTAAAATATGTAATCCAACACCGGATCGAATTGGACCAATAATACTTCCTTTTGGTGCTCGAATTAATCTTTCTTCAAAAATGGTAGGTAATTCATTGAGTTTATGCCAGCCCATATCACCACCTTTTAAAGCAAGATCATCATTTGAATATGAGGTAGCTAATTTCGCAAAACTTTCACCTTTTTCGGCTCGACGGATAATGTCGGTTGCTTTGTTAGTCGCATCATCTATTTGTTGTTTAGAGGCTTTTTCTGGAACGGATATAAGAATATGGCTTACTTTAACATCTATATTGTTAGAGGTTTGTTGAGACATATTTTTAGCTAAGTTTTCAACCTCTTTTTCAGAGATTTTAATTCTAGGTCTGACTTCGTTCATTCGGGCTTGGTCTATTAACATATCGTTATGTATACGTTCACGATAAGCGCTATAACTTATCCCCATTGTTGAAAGTTTGCTTCTAAGTTGATCGATTGTCATACCATTTTCTTCTGCAATTTTAGCAATCGCATTGCTCACTTGATCATCACTCACTGTAATTTTAGCTTTAGCGGCTTTTTGCAAGATTAGATTTTCAACAATTAAACGATCAAGAATTTGTTGCCTCAGTACGTTATCATTCGGTAAATTACGTGGATCGGTGCTTGCTTTTATAGTTTTTAACATATCATTAACGTCACTTTCTAATATGACATTGTTATTAACTACTGCAGCAACTTGCTCAACGACTTTAGCGGCAGCATTAGCTGATAAAGGATTAATCACTGCTATACTTAAACTTAAGTTTAAAGCGATAAGTAATTTAGATATTTTCATATTATTCAACTCATTTTATTTGCTACAGTTGACAATAACTGTAATTAAGTTAATTAGTTATGTTATGCGTTACTAATATAATTATTCAAACGCTGTTGTATAAGGTAGTTTACCAAAATTCAACATTTTTGCTTTTACATCACGATTGTGGCCTAAGCCCATTAACTCAAAATTAACTGAAAGTTTATTTTCATATTTACTATCATGGGATATCCAATCCCAATCTGTCAATTTACGTCCATATTGAACAGTCATACCCCAACAGCAGTCACTATAATGTAATCCAACTGAACCATCTGCGGTTTGCCCCAATTTAATATCATAATAATAAGAACCAACAGCATCTATAGTTTGAGATAATGGCCAAGTAGTCACAATACCTGCTTGGGAAATATCTTGTTTATAGCCTCTATATAACGAACTTTTATCTACCGTATTGATATAGTTATGATTAGCATAACGATAAGATAGCTGTAGTAATTTCTCACTTGAAGGACGATATTCAAGTATCGTGTTGGCTAAAGAGATAGTATCAATACGGGTATCGTATTGTACACCGCTTCTAAAAATCACATCGTCAGTAATACGCCAGAAATTATCCGATGCCCAAGTAATACTACCTGTATCAGAATTTTTGTCTATTTCGGTATTGTGTTCACTGGTTTTTGATTTAGTAAAATAGGTGATTTGTCCGATTGATAAATTAAATTTTTCTACCTTGCTTTCATCGTAAAAACGGGTCGTCACACCTGTCGCGATATTATTAGCTGATGCAATGCGATCTAACCCACTATAAGGGAGATCTCTAAATAGACCGATATAATCGTATTGTAAGAAAGTAGAATCATAGCTGCCAATATTTGACTGATTGCGATATGGAATATATGTATATTTTACTCGTGGCTCTAAAGTTTGGGTATAACCCTCAATCAGATCAAAATCACGCTCAAAAATGACTTTTCCATCGATACTAAATTTAGGCATAAAACGATTAACACTCTTGTCTAAGTTTTGGTATCTTTCAATAGATTTTTTTATATTATCTTGGTTGTAGTGCGTTGCCATTAAACCACCAGACGCACTTAATGAAGCCCATGTATTGGTGATAGTATAATCAAGAGTAGGTTCAATATGTGCACGCCAAGCTTTCGGATTATTTTTGCCTGAACTTAAAAAGCGTGATACTTGTGAAAAGGTTTTGAATTTAAATGGACCAAAATCATAATTATAATAGTTCATATTTAATTGTGGTTGAGTTTGGTATAGTGAATCTCTAACTCCATCATGGAATGCTTGGAAGTGTCTATAACCCAGAGTAATATCCCAACTAGGATCATTGTAGCCAATTTTATAAAATTGAGTTAAATATCCAGCTGTTTGTGACGCATATTTAGAGTTCAAATCTGTTAGATATTGATTATCGCTTACTCTTGTAGTATCTGCCTTAAAACGCCAATTGTAATTAATTAACTCATCGTTTTTCCAGTAGAATAACCAACGATGGCGGTTATCATCATAATTTTGACCATTTAATAATCTATCTCGATCATCATCATATTTGTTATCATGTTGTAGCCAGTCAAAAGCTACAGTACCTAAACCTAATTGATTTAAATAGCGGAACTCTGTTTGTAACTGAACGCCTCTACGCTGTAATATTCTTGGGGTGAATGTTGCATCATAGTTAGGTGCAATATTCCAATAAATTGGTAACGAAAAATCAATACCATCGACACTATCATAATTTAAATTAGGCATTAGCAAGCCTGAACGGCGTTTATCACCAGTTGGTAACTGTAAATAAGGTGAATATAAAACCGGTACTTTCCCAATACGAAATACTGCATTCCATACTTCAAGTAATTGCTCTTCATTATCATGAATCACTGTGCTACCTTTTACACTCCATGTGCTGTCATCGACAGGACAAGATGTAAAACTACCATTTTTCAAAATAACATAGCGATTTTTTTCAAGCTTCATCTCGTCGGCGTTACCCCGGCCTAGTCGGTTAACCAGATGATAATCACTCGGTGTAATATTAGCATCATTATTATCAAGATTCATCAAGGCATCATTGCCTTTAATTCTTATCAAATTATCTTGATAAGTAATATCGCCTTGCAAAGTAACAAGTCGATTATTTTTATCATGAGAATCAATCGTTACTCTATCTGCTTGTACGGTACGATTGCCTTGTTCGACAACTACATCACCTTGATAAATTATTTTGTTTGGATAAAGTGCTTCAAACTGGTTTGCTTCAGCATCAACAGGCAGTGTTTGGATATCACCCTCAACTAATGGGCGATCGAATTTAGGCACATCGATGAGGCATTGTGGATTATTAATAATAGCTTTAGGTAATCCGATAGCATAACTGCTACTATTATAGAGACATAGAGTAACGGTTATTGCGATAAATGAAGGCGCTAATTTTTTCATTAATGATTAAAAGTAATGATGATTATTTTAATTTAAGCATTATAGCGGTTATTTATAAAAGTGCGAATGAAAAATTAATGTTTAGCCCTGCGTTTATTTCTTTTACTCAACTGGTTAACCATGCTAATTCTTTTCTCAATTGAGGTATGTTGGAACTCATCCCACCATTTTGCTAAATCCAATAACTCCCCTTTTTCAATAGATGCCCGCATTTCTAATAAATCATAAGCCGCTCGGAATTTAGGATGTTCTAAAATGGCAAATGCACGTTTACCTTCACGCTTTTTCATACGTAATTGTAGTCGCCAAATATCACCCATTATTGATGTTAAACGTTTTGGAATAGCAATAATTTGACATTGTTCACTTAAAATATCATTGATAGCCATTGAAAAAGCATCATGGAATTGTAAGCCACTTTCAACACACGTTAATTGTGTTTGTTCCATAATCGGATACCAGAAGAAAGCAGCAAATAAAAATGCTGGATTAATACGTTGATTATGAGCAATTCGGTAGTCAGTATTTTTTAACACCTGTTCAATCATCTTTTCTAAATAGCTATTGTTATTTCCGGTAAATAATCGTTGAATGACTGGAAATAATTGTTCAAACAGATGATACTCTTTTAATAATAGATAGGTTTTGTATCCATGACCTGATTGCAGTAACTTTAATGATTCATCAAATAAACGAGCAGCAGGAATATTTTTTAATAATGGTGCAAGCTCTTTAATTGGTTCAACCGTTGCTTGCTCAATTGTCATATTGAGTTTTGCTGCAAAGCGAATGGTTCTTAACATTCGCACAGGATCTTCTCGATAGCGAGTTTGCGGATCACCAATTAAGCGAATAATACCATTTTGTAAATCTTTTATGCCTCCACAATAATCGCGCAGTGTAAAATCTTTAACACTGTAATAAAGCGCGTTCATTGTAAAATCACGTCGCAAAGCATCTTGTTCAATCGTACCATAGACATTATCACGTAATAACATACCGGTTTGCGATCGTTTGGCAACATTACTTTGTTCATCTTGAAAACTATGTTCGCCACGGAAGGTAGCAACTTCGATAATCTCTTTACCAAACATAATGTGTGCAAGACGAAAACGACGACCGACTAAACGGCAATTTCGAAATGTTTTTTGCACTTGTTCAGGTGTCGCATTCGTGGCGATATCAAAATCTTTTGGTATTTTTCCTAATAAAAGATCGCGAATACAACCACCGACTAAATAAGCTTCATATCCTTGTTTGTTTAAACGATAAAGAACTTTTAATGCATTTTCACTGATATTTTTACGAGAAATATTATGTTCATTACGAGAAATAGAAATATAGCGAGATTGTTTTTGTTCTTCATGGCGAAACATTTTGCGATAAAAGCGAGAGACTTGTTTAAAAATAGTGCACCTCAAACGTGTATGAACCAAAATGGCAATATAGCGCGCGATTATATAATAATTGCTTATAACTTTCCATTTTTCTTATTATCTGAATTTTAATTCGATGAAAAGCAGGTATTTTCTAATTTTAAATGAATATTCTATTTGATTTTTTGGCAATAATTATCAACAATAGCAGTTTATAGAGTAGAATTAGTCATATAGCTTTAAAAGGCATCAATACCTGTTTATACATATTTCATGCATTATTTAACAAGCTGATTAAGGTTTACTACAACCTATGCTCAAAACGTCTTTTTTAATTCATTGTAGAACACAATAGATATAGGAAGCATATTAAACATTTTGCTTAATTTTTTGAGTAATGTGAGTAATAGTCGTTTAATAGATCGCTCTGACAAAAAGTCAATTGAGTATATAACATTAACTGATAACTTATTGGGGGACATTATGAATATTCGTGATTTGGAATATTTTGTTTCGTTAGCTGAATTTCGTCATTTTCGTAAAGCCGCTGATGCTTGCAATGTGAGTCAACCAACATTAAGTGGACAAATCAGAAAATTGGAAGATGAACTTGGTGTAATGTTGCTGGAACGTACTAGTCGCAAAGTACTATTTACACAAACAGGTATGATGCTTGTTGAACAGGCTAAAGAGATCTTACGCAATATCCAAATTTTAAAAGAGATGGCCAGTCGTCAAGGTGAAGAGATGTCCGGCCCAATGCATATTGGCTTGATACCAACAATTGCACCTTATCTGTTACCACATGTAATAACAGTATTACACGAATCTTTTCCACAACTTGAACTCTATCTACATGAAGCGCAAACTGCCAATATAGTTGCCCAACTTGAGAGTGGCAAGCTTGATTGCGCCATTGTTGCACAGGTTAAAGAAACATCACAATTTATAGAATTGCCATTATTTGATGAGCCGATGTTTTTAGCGGTTCCGGCGACGGACGAACTAGCCAGCAAAAGGACAATTAAACTTTCTAGTTTAAAAGGACATAAGTTTTTAATGTTGGAAGATGGTCATTGTTTACGTGAACATGCAATGGGATATTGTTTTCAAGTCGGAATTGACGAAGACAAACAATTTAAAGCGACAAGTCTTGAGACATTACGCAGTATGATTTCTGCTGGGCGCGGTATTACGTTGTTTCCTGAATTAGCGGCACCAAATGAACGTATTCGTGATAATATTTGCTATATTCCTTGTACTGATCCTGTTCCAGTGCGAAGCATTGCCCTGATATATCGTCCGGGATCGCCATTACGTTCCCGTTATGAAACCATTGCTAAAACAATTCGAGATCACATGCCAAAAGTATTTGCTGAAAAAGAGCGTTTGTTAGAAAAAGCGAATTAATGATTGACTAAGTTAAAATTACCAAAATCGATTGAAATAATGAAAAATGCCAAAACTTCGGGGGTTCGAGCTCAGCAAAAAGAGCGAACTCGTCGCACATTAATAGAAGCTGCATTTAATCAACTTAATGCCGAACAAGGTTTTGCTAGTCTAAGTTTGCGTGAAGTTGCACGTGAAGCTGGTATTGCCGCTACTTCTTTCTATCGGCACTTTCGTGACATGGATGAATTAGGTTTGGCGATGGTTGATGAAAGTGGTTTAACCCTTCGTCAACTTTTGCGACAAGCACGGAAACGTATTGAAAAGGGCGGAAGTGTGTTACGAACCTCTGTTACAACCTTTATTGAATTTATTGATAAAAATCCTAAAGTTTTTTTATTATTACTGCGTGAAAAAGCGGGGACATCATCGGCTTTTCGTTCTGCTATTGCTCGAGAAATTCAACATTTTATTGTTGAATTGGTTGATTATTTAGATAATGCTAATGACATGCCTCATCAATATAATGAAGCTCAAGCTGAAGCAATGGTTACCATTGCTTTTAATGCAGGAGCCGAGGCTTTAGATTTTGACCTAATACAACGCCAAAAATTGATCGAAAATCTTATATTTCAACTTCGTATGGTTTCGCGTGGTGCCTATTACCTTTATCACAAAGAATTGATTAAGCAAGAAAATCACTGATTTTAAATTTTTATACTGACATGTATAGTGAATCTAACGTGTTTTAATAAGTTAATGTGTCATATTATTTGTTAAATATTTAATCTGATAAATTTAATTATTGATTAACAAATTGTATTATTTATTCTATTGTTAAGTCTTCATATTCATTCCAGTTGCAAATAGGCAATTTTTTTAATAGAGATAAATTGAATGACTAAATTCTACATTGGCTTGATTGTTTATTTAATCTTCACCTTTAGCAATCATGCTTATTCAGCTGTAGGGTTTAAACAAATCTATTACGATAAACAAAGTAACCGACCGTTGAATATCGCAATATGGTATAAAGCAAATAATCAACAAGATAACGTAATGGTTGGCGATAGTGCTATTTTTTATGGTTATAAAGTTCTATTCAATGCACCCCCTGTTTTAGATTATCGTAAGCATCCCTTAATTGTTCTCTCACATGGTTATGGGGGCAGCCAGCAAAATTTAAGTTGGCTTGCTTATGCGCTGGCCGAAAAAGGATATATTGTTGCCGCACCAAATCATCCAGGGACTACACTGTTTAATAGAGATATTGATCAATCTTCTAAATTATGGTTGCGCCCACAAGATTTGAGTAAAACAATTGATTGTTTGATAGAGGATAAGACTTTAGCAAACTCTATTGATATGAATAATATATCAGCCATTGGGCATTCCCTTGGCGGTTGGACGGTAATTGCACTTGCTGGAGCAAAATTTGATACAGAGCTTTTTAAGCAAGACTGTACAATTCATTCCCATTTAAAAGCGTGCCAATTAGTGACTGAACTCGGTCTTGATAATCCAAAATTAAATCAAAGTTTATTCGATCCAAGAATAAAATCATTTATCTCTTTAGATGCAGGATTAGTCAGAGGTTTTACGTCAAAAAGTTTAAAAGATATTAACATCCCTTCTTTAATTATTGGTGCAGGAGTTGATGTAGGTGATATGGATGCAGAGCTTGAATCAGGCTATTTAATGCAGTTCCTGTCAAAATCACTATCTACTTATACGGTGATACCAGATGCGATGCATTTTAGTTTTATACAAGTTTGTAAACCTAAGGCAATAGAAATATTAGAGCAAGAAGCTCAAGGCGAAGGTATTATTTGTAAGGATGGTGGGAAACGAACTCGAGCCGAGATTCATCGTGAAATAATTAAACAAATTACTACTTTCTTAGCGCAAATAAATTTGAACCCTTAACGCTTATAAAATTACTGCGGCTAGGCCGCAGTAATATTTTGTATTCTCTATAAGACTAATTGTCATTAAAGATTTTGTAACACTTTTTCAACACTATCTTTGGCATCACCAAATAGCATATAACTATTTTCTTTGAAGAATAGTGGATTTTGAACGCCGGCATAACCGGTATTCATTGAACGTTTAGAAATGATAACCGTTTTAGCTTTCCAAACTTCAAGAACTGGCATACCTGCGATAGGGCTATTTGGATCTTCTTCTGCCGCTGGGTTAACCGTATCATTTGCACCAATGACCCATACAACATCAGTATCAGGGAAGTCGTCATTGATTTCGTCCATTTCAAGTACGATATCGTAAGGTACCTTAGCTTCGGCTAATAATACATTCATATGCCCCGGTAAACGCCCGGCAACAGGGTGGATACCAAATCTCACTTCAATTCCCATAGCTCGTAGTTTTTCAGTAATGTTACTGACTGCACCTTGCGCTTGTGCAACCGCCATACCATAACCTGGAACAATAATAACTGAGCGTGCTTCTTTTAAAGTTTGTGCAACTTCAGCAGGTTGGATTTCGCGATATTCACCTTGTTCTTCTTCTGAAGAGCTTGATGAACTGCCATCGCTACCAAAACCACCGGCAATTACGCTAATAAATGAGCGATTCATTGCTTTACACATAATGTAAGAAAGAATTGCGCCTGAAGAACCAACTAAAGCACCAGTTACAATGAGTAAATCATTACCTAACATAAATCCTGCCGCAGCAGCCGCCCATCCAGAATAGGAGTTAAGCATCGAAATAACAACGGGCATGTCTGCGCCACCAATTGATGCAACAAGATGGAAACCAAAGACTAATGCTATAAGTGTCATAATGAGTAAACAAAATAGCGCGCCAGCTCCTGTTTGCAGATTGACAAATGTAAACATGAGTATTACAGATACTACAATAGCAGCAAGGTTCCAATAGTGTTTATTTGGAATAGATAATGGTTTTGAACTAATGCGACCATTTAGTTTGCCAAACGCGACAATCGAACCAGAGAATGTAACCGCACCAATAAAAACACCAACAAATATTTCGACCAAATGAACGGTAATTTCACTCGATGAGAAGGTAAAAATATGTGAGTCTAAAAAGCTATTAAAACCAACGAGTACCGCAGCCATACCAACAAAGCTATGAAGTAGTGCAACGAGTTCTGGCATTTGTGTCATTTCTACTTTTTTGGCTAAATATAAACCAATAGCCGCCCCAATAATCATCGCAATGATGACCCAATGTAATCCACCATTGATACTCGCAATCGCGGCAATAAGGGCAATTGCCATACCGATCATGCCATAGATATTACCCGATTTAGCGGATTCTTGATTGGAAAGACCACGTAGACTGAATATAAACAGTAAGGCAGCAATTACATAAGCTGCTTGAATAATTCCATTACTTAACATTATTGATACTCTCCTTTATTTGCCACGTTGGAACATTTTTAGCATTCTTTGGGTAACAAAGAATCCACCAAAAATATTGATACTAGCAATTAAAATAGCAACAAAGGCAATTGCCGTAGTTAAGCCATTATCATCACCAACTTGTAAGATTGCACCAACTAAAATGATGCCTGAAATGGCATTAGTGACTGACATGAGCGGTGTATGTAAAGAATGAGTTACATTCCATACTACGTAATAACCAACTACACATGATAGAGCAAATACGGTAAAGTGACCTAAAAAGCTTTCAGGAACAGAATTAGCCAACCAGAAGAAAGCAATGATTATTAACGCTAAAATGCCATATTTTTTGCGTGGATCCATTGGTTTAGGTTCAGGTTTAGCAACCGGCGCTGCAACTTTTTTCTGCGGTTGTGCTGATACTTGAATTGGTGGTGCAGGCCAAGTGATTTCTTTATCTTTAACAACGGTCACTCCGCGGATAACCACATCGTCAAAATTGATATCAATATTGCCATCTTTTTGTTTAGTCAGTAACTTTAATAAGTTAACGATATTGGTACCATAAAGTTGAGATGCTTGAGCTGGCATGCGATTTGCCAAATCAGTATAGCCAACAATTTTTACATTGTTATCTGTTTCATAAACTTCACCGGGTTTAGTTAATTCACAGTTACCACCCGTTAATGCAGCTAAATCAACAATCACACTACCAGGTTTCATAGATTCAACCATCTCTTTCGAAATCAGTTTTGGTGCTGGTTTACCTGGAATTAATGCTGTAGTAATAATGATATCAACATCTTTAGCTTGTTCTGCAAATAATGCCATTTCAGCTTCTATAAAGGCAGCAGACATTTGTTTTGCATAACCATCTCCAGAGCCGGCTTCTTCTTCGAAATCTAACTCTAAGAAGTCAGCACCCATACTATTAATTTGTTCAGCAACTTCAGGGCGAGTATCGAAGGCTCGAACAATTGCACCAAGGCTTACTGCTGCGCCAATTGCTGCAAGGCCAGCAACACCAGCACCAATGACTAACACTTTTGCCGGTGGCACTTTACCTGCGGCAGTGACTTGACCTGTAAAGAATCGACCAAACTGGTTGGCAGCTTCAATCACAGAACGATAGCCAGCAATATTTGACATAGAACTTAGTGCATCTAACGATTGCGCACGAGAAATACGTGGCACACAATCCATCGCCATGACTGTAATATTTTTGGCTGCTAATTTTTCTAATAGTTCTTTATGTTGAGCTGGATAAATATAACTGATAAGGGTTAAACCCTCTTTCATTAATGCGATTTCATCATCTGTTGGGGCATGAAATTTTAAAATTAAGTCATTTTGCCAAATATCATGAGTATTTTGAATTGTTGCTCCAGCATCGATAAATGCTTGATCTTCAAAGTGAGCAGCATGCCCTGCACCCTGTTCTACAGAGACTGTAAATCCAAGTTTTAACAGTTGTCCAACTGTTTGTGGAGTTGCTGCAACTCTAGCTTCATTGGCTAACCGCTCTTTTGGTATACCGATATGCATTTCGTTACATCCTTATGTTTAGTGTTTATTAATGATTTTCGATTTTAGCATAAATTAGCGGCAGTGCGAGTAAGGAATTTATTTTTTATCTTCCAAGTCACATTATTATTGTAACTAATAAGTCGGTTGTCGATTCTTTCTTAAATGAAGCAATAATCAATTTATTGTTTGCCGATTTATGGTTGTTATATATTGATTTCATCCATTATTTAAGTTTTGTTTTTATTTTCTAAGTTATGATGTTCGTCACTCTTTTTATCATTTACCTGCGCTATACTGATCGAATAACACGCAAAAAATGAGTCTATTTTTTCGAAAAAAATAAGGTTATTCTGGGATATTTAGATGAACATGAATAATAAAAATCGTTGTATTTCATATTGTTATAATGAATGAAAAAATAGCAAAGATAAAATACTAAAAGCGAAAAGAAAATTACAGAGTAATATCGGTATTTTGTGTTATATGAATATTGTTATCGCGACCTAATTAACTAGATTGAGTATATAAAAGTATAGGTAAAAAAGTATTAATAATTTAGCCAAAAATTAATTGGATTTGATTACTTGATGTACGAAGAATCATTGGGTTAGCGTCATTATTATTTGCTATCAAGTATGAATTTTTTTCTTTATATCATTATGATAATAAAGCAACCAAAGATACTTTAATTAACTTTGGTAAAAATAATAATCAAATTAAGTGGCTAATTTAATCAAGGATTGATAAAAAATTGTAATGTTAGAAACGAACTTAAAAAAATCTGATATCTTATTAACGCAACTTGCAAAAACTAGTGATGCTGTTTTTAATGTAATAACATTAGCTAAAGCTTTAGGCATTGATGTCGTTGTTAATCCTAATGCGTATTTTAACAAGATGATACAACTATTACTTTATATCAATAAAATTACATCTAATAAAACTCAAACAAGTTTAATGTTTGGCATTAACGTAAATCGTTTTGATACGTTCAAACTAATTGTTACTAAAATTCATTCCTTTGATATTCAAACCATTATTATCCTATTTAATAGTAATGGACCTCTCGCTTTTTATGTTAAAAATTATAGGTATATTCAAATTTATGGATTTGTCTTACTTAGCATATTCAACATGGCCAACAATTTTATTTATGCTTTAAGTTTATCACAAGCTGACGGAGAGTTTTTTTACCCGATAGCCGATGGTGCTATTGCATTTTCAGTGGTTGAACGTGAAGGAACATCAACTATGTCATCTTGTCAAAATGTACTTGATAGAATGGCAAATTAAAAATTTACTAGAGGAAAACGCTTAATGACAAATCAACCTAAAAAAATCATTCTTGATTGTGATCCAGGTCATGATGACGCTATTGCCATGTTATTGGCGCATGGGAATCCTAATATTGAATTATTAGCGGTAACAACTGTAGTCGGGAACCAAACATTAGAAAAAGTGACCCGTAATGCGTTATCAGTTGCTCGTATTGCTAACATAACTCATATTCCTTTTGCCGCTGGTGCTGTTCGACCATTAGTGAGGAATGTTGAAATTGCACCAGATATTCATGGTGATTCAGGTCTGGATGGTCCTGTATTACCCGAACCTGCTATACAATTGGACTCTAGACATGCTATTGATTTAATTATCGATACGATTATGGCTCATCCACCCAAAACCATTACCTTGGTCCCAACTGGTGGGTTAACTAATATTGCGATGGCTGCGCGCAAAGAACCCAAAATTGTCGAAAGAGTGAAAGAAGTGGTTTTGATGGGCGGTGGCTATCATGTTGGTAACTGGAGTGCAGTTGCTGAATTTAATATAAAAATCGATCCAGAAGCCGCCCATATAGTATTTAATGAAAAATGGCCTGTGACTATGGTGGGATTAGATTTGACTCATCAAGCTCTCGCAACACCTGAAGTAATTGAAAAAATCTCAGCAATCAAAACAAAACCAGCAACATTTGTACTTGAAATGCTTGAATTCTTCGGAAAAATGTATAAGCAAGCACAAGGTTTTACTTATCCACCAGTACATGACCCTTGTGCTGTAGCTTATGTTATTAATCCGGATTTAATTAAAACTCGACGAGTTCCTGTTGATATAGAGCTCACAGGAACATTAACTTTAGGCATGACTGTTGCTGATTTTCGTTTTCCAGTCGATGAAACTTGCCATACACAAGTGGCGACAAAACTTGATCATGCAGGTTTTTGGGATTTAATCGTTGATGCGTTACAGCGAATTGGTGAGGTAAATGTATGATTGCACAAAGCAACAATAAAAAAAGTATTTTAACATTAATGGTTGCTTTACTTGCAGCTTGTGTTGCTTTTCAGCTCAATGCAAGTATGTTAAGTCCTGTATTAGTGACTATAGCCAAAGAATTAGGCACCAATGATGCAGCTGTTGGATTTTCACAAACTTCTTTTTTTACTGCGGCAGCACTGTTTTCACTCTTTCTTCCTCGTTTGAGTGATATCAAAGGTCGTAAAAAAGTATTAACGGTTATGTTGTTGATTATGACAATAGGAACAATATTGGCTGCTGTTGCACCTAATATTGAAGTATTATATGCAGCGCGTATTATTCAAGGCGTATCTGGTCCTGTTGTTCCACTTTGCTTACTTATGCTGAGTTACGAAGTAAAAGATGTCAAACAATATGGCATGTTAATGGGCATTATCACCGCAGTAAACGGTGGTATTGCTGGTGTGGATGCGATAGCAGGTGGTTTACTTGCTACTTATTGGGGCTTTCGTTCTGTATTTTGGGTAATTGCTGTGGTTGCAGCTATTTCGACTTATCTTGTCTATCGTTTTGCTCCAGAATCCAAGCCTTCAGCAGGAACTAAAATGGATTGGTTAGGCGTTATATTAATTGTCCTAACGCTTGCTGCATTATTATTGGCACTTAATGAAGCGGGTAATTTAGCTAATGCAAATTGGTTAATTGTTACTGGCTTAACCGTGTTTGCCATTGTTTGTTTTATTTTATTTTGGAATGTCGAAAAACGAAATAAGCAACCTTTGGTGACAACAACGCATCTGAAAAAACGTGCTACTTGGGCTTTATTGTTAACAACAACCTTAACCATGACAGGTATTTTTGCCATAGTCAATGGTTTAGTTATGTCACTTGCGCAAAATCATGATATAGGATTTGGTCTAAATCCTGATTGGGCGTCATTAATTTTGTTGACACCTTATGCTTTAATTGGTTGGTTTGTTGGACCATTTTCTGGTCGCTTAGCACCAACGATCGGATATAACAATGTCCTCAAATTGGGTTTGATTGGTTGTATTGTTGGTATCTTAGTGATCTTATTTTATGGTGTGCATTCCTTACCTATCTTATCAATCGGTGTAATTGCACTAGGTGTTTTTTACGCAGGCATGGCCAATATTATTTTAAATGGTTTAGGTGTTGTCTTATCACCTGCCGACAATCAAGGATTTTTACCTGGAATGAATGCCGGTGCGTTTAACTTAGGTGCAGGATTAAGTTTTGCGTTGTTACCCGCAGTTCAGATGATAAATGGTAATACAATGACGGGGTATTTTAATGGTATTTTAGTAGGATTAGTGATTACTATTTTAGCGTTATTTAGTAGTTTCTTAATTCCTCGACCAATCAATGCAGAAGTAACGCATTAATTAAAAAACGGGATAACCCATCCCGTTTTCACCTTTTTAAAAATACCAAAATCAAATTTAATTTTATGAGTTTTGTGTTGTGCATAAGTGTAGATACTATGCTGTTAAAAACTTGTCTTAAGTGGCTGAGTGGTTTTTTCAAATTGAAAACTACTTATAGCAACAATGATAGTTAACACTCAATTAAATAGCGCGATTATGACTTGATTTTTATCATTTGATTATTTGCTTTATCGACATTATTCACAACGTCAATAATAGCAAGCATATTGCTGATTAGATCATTCTCTTTTAAGACTATAATAAAGAAAGCATCGGTAAGTTTTAATTTTGTGGAATGGATTGTTCAGCTAGTGGGAGTGCAATATCTTCGGTGATTTTGGGTTTATTTATTGACACGCGGTAAACAACAGTCTTACCTTGCGTGCCCATTAAATCAATATGCACAATTAAACTCAACTACTACAACAAGCAGCAGCATTATTAACACGCCAATTGTGACAAAATTAACGTGCAGGCGTTACAAGATCAACAATCCTAACTAATCATGAAAGTAATGACTGAACTATCAGAGACTATTTGGTTTATCTCCACTCTCTAAATGATTTTCACTTAAAACTCCCTGCTGCTGAACAACACGGTGTACTGTATCGATTTCATTTGCAGAAACGGCTTTTGACACAACATATGCGACTAATCCAGCTAAAAGTATGTATAATAGACTTTTCATTTGTTTTCTCCCTTATAAAAAAATAACCATTATCATTATTAATATAACTATAAGTTAAAAATGGTACAATAATTAAACAATTAATTCCATAACATATCAAGATTATTTAAGATTAAAATTCAATTATGATAATTATTTTTTTGTTGTCATTGATCTTTTTAACGACAAAAAATGGGATTGAGCGAAAATAAAAAACAGAAAATCGTAATTATTATAGGTAATTTTTAATTAAATTGACTTTGTTGCTTTTTAATTAAGTTAAATGATAAATCTCAAACTTAGTTATTTTTAACTACTACAAATTGTTATATAATCGATAATATTTTGTCTTTAGCACAATATATTGTGTTTCTCATATTATTTCTAAGATACGTTTAAAAATTGAGTGTCTTTAATTAAGGAACCGCTATGATGGATTTTTCCCAATCAGTGCCAGAATTGGTCTCTTGGGCAAAAAAGAATGATTTTTCAATTAATTTGCCAGTGGAACGGCTTGCATTTTTATTGGCGATTGCCGTATTAAACAGCGAGCGTTTTGATGGTGAAATGACCGAATCTGAATTAATTGATGCTTTCAGGCATGTTTCACAAATTTTTGAACAGAGTGAAGACACCATCACTGTTCGAGCAAATAATGCCATTAATGACTTAGTGCGTCAGCGCCTAATTACGCGTTTTGCTAGCGAAATGACTGATGGATATTCTATTTATCGTTTGACACCATTAGGTATTGGTATTTCTGATTACTATATTCGTCAGCGGGAGTTTTCAACGTTACGTTTGTCTATCCAATTATCCATTGTTGCTCAAGAGTTAAAACGAGCTGCTGATGCAGCACTTGAAGGTGGTGATGACTTACACTGGCATCGAAATGTGTTTGCTCCACTAAAATATTCAGTTGCTGAAATATTTGATAGTATTGATATTACTCAACGTGTGATGGATGAGCAGCAAGCCGATGTAAAACAAAATATCTCGGCATTATTAAGTCAAGACTGGCAAGCTGCTATTACCAGTTGTGAAGGGCTATTAACCGAAACTTCGCAAACATTACGCGAATTGCAAGATACGCTGGCAGCGGCGGGTGATAAACTTCAAGCCAGTTTATTGTTAATTCAAGATGCGACATTAGATAATCCTGATTTAGATAAAATTAATAACGTGGTAATTGATCTACAAGGTAAGCTAGATCGAATTATTGGTTGGGGGCAAAAAGCGATAGATCTTTGGATAGGTTATGACCGACACGTTCATAAATTTATCCGTACAGCAATTGACTTAGATAAAAATCGTGTATTTTCTCAACGATTACGTAAATCGATTCAGAGCTATTTTGATTTACCTTGGTCCCTGACTTTTGCTAATGCCGACCGTCTACTTGATATGCGTGATGAAGAACTTGCTTTACATGAAGCTGAAGTTACAGGTGAATTACCATCAGAACTTGAATATGAAATGATTGAAGAACTTCAAGAACACATTATTGCGCATATTGAACAAAATTTATTGGTTTTTAAACAACAAAATAAACCACTTGATATAAGTGTTGCCATTCGTAGCTATTTAGCACAGTTCCCACGTGAACAACATTTTGATATTGCAAGATTATTTATCGATCAAGCTATTCGTCTAGGTATTGCCGAAGATGATTTGCTCGGTATTCCTGCCGAATGGAAACCTATCAACGATTATGGAGCTAAGGTACAAGCACATGTCATCAACAGATATTAAAGAATTAGAACAAACCGCTCATCATATTGATGAGGTTATAGGGCGTATTGCAGCGAGCTCTCAAGCGTCAATCGATAAATACATGCCGGTAAAATTAGCTCAAGCGATTGCTAATCCTATTTTTCCTGAGTTGGATAGTTTGCTTCGTTCTGGGCGTCATATAGGTATTGATGAACTCGATCAACATGCCTTTTTAATGGATTTTCAACTTGAACTTGAACAATTTTATCAACGCTATAATGTTGAGCTAATACGTGCACCTGAAGGATTTTTCTATCTTCGTCCTCGATCAACAACATTAATTCCTCGTTCTGTTCTATCAGAATTAGATATGCTTGTTGGTAAAGTACTTTGTTACCTCTATTTAAGTCCCGAACGACTTGCGCATGAAGGCATTTTTACTTTACAAGAACTCTTTGATGAGCTTGTTTCGTTAGCCGACGAAAGTAAATTACTTAAATTAGTCAACCAACGTTCAACCGGATCGGATTTAGATCGGCAAAAACTTTTTGATAAAGTTAAAACAGCCCTAAACCGTCTGCGTAGATTAGGTATGATCTTTTTTATTGTCGGTAATGACAGCAGCCGTTTTCGAATTAATGAATCTATTTTCCGTTTTGGCGCCGATGTGCGCAGTAGTGACGATGCGCAAGAAGCACAATTACGCTTAATTCGGGATGGTGAAGCGATCAAAATTGAATCGTCACTTATCTTAGATGATAATAATGATGAACAAGATGATGAAGTTAACGAGGAGATTGAATAATTATGATTGAACACGGAAAATTTCACTCCTTAACCTTAATTAACTGGAACGGCTTTTTTGCCAGAACATTTGAATTAGATCAACTTGTCACCACACTTTCTGGGGGGAATGGGGCTGGTAAATCAACCACCATGGCAGCTTTTGTTACTGCATTGATTCCAGATTTAACCTTATTACATTTTCGTAATACTACCGAAGCTGGTGCAACATCAGGCTCTCGTGATAAAGGTCTACATGGTAAATTAAAACCCGGTGTTTGTTATTCGATGCTTGATGTGATCAATTCACGTCACCAACGGATTATATGTGGTGTTCGATTACAGCAAGTTGCGGGTCGTGATAAAAAAGTGGATATTAAACCTTTTTTAATACAAGGTTTACCTGTTGAAATCAAACCAACAGAATTAGTGACAGAAAGAGTAAACGATAAACAAGCACGAATCTTATCACTGCCTGAGTTAAAAGATAAAATTGAATCAATAGAGGGCGTGATTTTTAAACAGTTTAACTCTATTACTGATTATCACTCAGTAATGTTTGATTTTGGTATATTACCAAAACGATTACGTACCTCATCTGATCGTAGTAAATATTACCGATTAATTGAAGCGTCACTTTATGGTGGGATTTCAAGTGCCATTACCCGCTCACTTCGTGATTACTTACTTCCTGAAAATAGTGGTGTACGTAAAGCTTTT
Source organism: uncultured Gilliamella sp. (assembly GCA_945276085.1). GTDB lineage: Bacteria > Pseudomonadota > Gammaproteobacteria > Enterobacterales > Orbaceae > Gilliamella. The sequence continues at coordinate 5,279 of CALYPO010000008.1, read as the reverse complement.
CAGGATATGGAAGCAGCACTACGTGAAAATCGCATGACATTAGAAGCGATTCGCGTTACGCAATCTGATCGCGATCTATTTAAACACCTGATTACTGAATCAACAAATTATGTGGCAGCGGATTATATGCGCCATGCTAATGAGCGTCGTGTTCATATTGAATCGGTACTTGGTTTGCGTCGAGATATGTTTAAAACGCAAGATTTGTTAATCAGTCATCAATATCGTCAAGTTGAAATGGCAAAAGAGCTCAAAGAGTTTCAAGAAGCCCAAAATGACCTAGAAACTGATTTACAAGCGGCAAATGACCATCTTAATCTAGCGCAAACAGCTTTACGCCAACAAGAAAAAATTGATCGCTATCAAGCGGACTTAGATGATCTTAATCTAAAACTTGAAGAACAAAATGAAGTTGTCATTGAAGCGAATGAACAGTACCAAAGCTACCGTGATCAGGCTGAACAAACTGAACAAGAAGTGGATGAAATAAAAACGCAATTAGCTGATTATCAACAAGCTCTTGATGTGCAGCAAACACGGGCAATTCAGTATCAACAAGCTTTGCAAGCTTTGAAAAATGCACAGTCTTTATGCCAATTACCAAAATTGGGGATCAGTAATATTGAAAATCACTTTGACGTTTTTGCTGAAAAACAAAAAGAGATTACAGAGCAAGTTTTAGAACTTGAACAAAGATTAAGTGTTTCTGATGCCGCAATTAATCAGTTTGATCGTGCTTATCAACTTGTAATAAAACTGGTTGGTGATGTTGTTCGTAGTGAAGCATTTACTGCTGCTAAAGAAGCACTAAGACAATGGCCTTCACAATGTTATCAAGCTGAACAAGCTGAACATTTACAATTACAGCTTGATGAGCTTGAACAACGCTTTTTTGAACAAAAAGAAGCAGAATCATTATTAAACCAATTTTGCAAACGTATTGGTCGACATGTTAATTATGATGAACTTGATGAACTAAAACAGGAACTTGAAGTTCAGTTAGATGAAAATGCGGAGCTTGCTAATCAATCTAGTGAAAAACGCATTGAATTTAGACAAGAACTTGAACAAATTCAATCTAAAATAGCCGATTATCGACAAAAAGCACCAATGTGGATAAAAGCACAAGATGCTTTAATTGCCTTACAAGAACAAACCGGACAAAGTTTTACCCACAGTCAAGCTGTCACGCAACATATGCAGCAGCTGCTTGAGCAAGAACGAACATTGGTTACAGAGCGCGATCAGATAACCTTTAAACGAACTCAATTAGATACACAAATAGAACAACTCAATCAACCTAGTGGTGTTGATGACGGCCGTTTATCGGCATTAGCTGAGCGGTTTAATGGTGTTCTTCTTTCAGAAATTTATGAAGATGTGACTATTGACGATGCGCCTTATTTCTCGGCATTATATGGTCCTTCAAGACAAGCGATTGTGGTACCTGATTTGTCGTTAGTCAAAACCCAGCTCGAAAATCTTACTGCTAGCGAAGAAGACTACCCTGAAGATATCTATTTTATTGAAGGCGATCCTTCTTCATTTGACGACAGTGTATTTGATTGTGAAGAGATGAATAAAGCGGTATTGGTTAAAACTGGTGATCGTCAATGGCGCTTTTCCAGCTTTCCAACGGTACCATTATTTGGCCGCGCAGCTCGTGAAGTTCATCTGGAAAAATTATCGGCAGAGCGTGATGAACTTCATGAACGTTATGCTACTATCTCGTTTGATTTACAAAAATTACAACGTATAGAACAAAATGTGGGTCAATTTATTGGTGAATATTTATCGGTTGCCTTTGATATCGATCCCGAAGCTGAAGCTCAAAAATTAGCGACAAGACGCAATGAGATTGAGCGTCAATTATCCTCGCAAGAAGCAATAGATAAGCAGAATCAACAGCAGGTAGCTAATTGCAAAGAGCAGTTAACAACGGTTAATCGTTTAGTTGCGCAAATGCATTTATTAGCTGATGAAGATTTAGCAGATCGAGTTGATGATCTACGCGAACAAGTTGCCGAAGCACAAGATGCTGCACAATATGTTGGTCGCAATCGTCACACGGTTTCTGAGCTTGAGCCTATTGTGGCCGTTTTACAAAGTGACCCAGAACAGAACGAAGCGTTACGTGAGCAATATAATACCGTTAAGTCGCAACAACAAACGATTCGTCAACAGGTGTTTGCGCTTACTGAAGTGATGCAACGCCGAGCCCATTTTAGTTATGAAGATTCAGCCGGCATGTTGAATGAAAATGCTGATTTGAACGAAAAGTTACGTGCTCGGTTAGATATTGTAGAAGCACAGCGAACCGATGCTCGTCGTCAAATGCAGCAGTATCAAGATAAGTATAACCAGTACAATCAAACATTAGCTTCATTAAAAAGTGCATTTGAAACTAAACGTGACATGCTTAATGAACTGCATAAAGAGATTGAACAAATTGGTGTTAAAGCCGATGCCATCACGGAAGAGAGGGCTAGGGTACGTCGTGATGAGATCCATCAAAAATTAAACAGTAACCGTCAGCACTGTAGTTCGCTAGAAAAACAACTAATTATGTGTGAAAGCGAAATGACGCAAATGCAAAAACGTTTAGCTCAAACACTCCGTGATTATAAACAATTACGCGAACAGGTTGTTGAAGCTAAAGCTGGTTGGTGCTTAGTTTTACGACTCGTCAAAGAAAATAGCGTTGAACGACGATTACATCGTCGAGAATTAGCTTATTTAAGTGCTGATGAACTGCGCTCAATGTCAGATAAGGCGCTGGGCTCATTACGTCTGGCTGTGAATGATAATGAACATTTACGTGATGTTTTACGATTATCTGAAGATCCAAAACGTCCGGAACGCAAAATTCAATTTTATATTGCGGTTTATAAACATCTTCGTGAACGAATTCGTCAAGATATTGTCAAAACAGATGATCCAATTGAAGCAATTGAGCAAATGGAAATTGAATTATCACGTTTAACTGAAGAATTAACCTCGCGTGAGCAACAGTTAGCAATAAGTTCGAAAAGTGTGGCAAACATTATTCGAAAAACTATCCAACGTGAACAAAATCGTATCCGTATGCTTAACCAAGGTCTACAGGCTGTGGCATTTGGACAAGTTAACGGTGTACGCTTGAATGTTACCATTCGTGAAGCGCACTCATCATTATTAGCAGCATTAGCCGATGATCAAAATGAGCATCAAGATCTGTTTAGTAATAATCGTATTACCTTCTCGGAAGCGTTAGCTAAACTTTATCAACGTTTGAATCCACATATTGATATGGGGCAACGAACTGCACAAAATATTGGGGAAGAGCTGTTAGATTATCGCAATTATCTCGAGCTGGATGTAGAAGTCAATCGTGGTGCTGATGGTTGGTTGCGTGCGGAAAGTGGCGCATTATCAACTGGTGAAGCCATTGGTACCGGTATGTCAATTCTCTTGATGGTCATTCAAAGTTGGGAAGAAGAATCAAAACGTCTACGTAATAAAGATATTTTACCATGTCGCTTATTATTCTTAGACGAAGCTGCTCGCCTAGATGCTAAATCGATTGCCACGTTATTTGAGCTGTGTGAACGACTCGAAATGCAACTGATTATAGCAGCGCCAGAAAATATCAGCCCAGAAAAAGGGACTACTTATAAACTGGTGCGTAAAGTAATGAATAACCAAGAACATGTACATGTGGTTGGTTTAAAAGGTTTTGCTTAGTTTTTATTTGATATTATCTTAAACAGATTTCGCCGAGTATTATCGGCGAATCTTTCCTTTTCTGTATATTTATCTTCATTAATATCATTTTATATATCTCGATGATTTACAATGTTTTGTGCGAAAGTTATGACATTGTTGCCCGTTATAGCTGATAATTTTTTGCAGCTATTGTCTGGTCTTGCTGTTAATAATATCGATGGCGATGCAGAAATTGCATTAAACATTTATGTAAAAGGGTGTCCATTGTAAACGAAGGTATCGCTGCTTGTCGTGGTAACAATTTATAGTCGCGTGACTTGTCAAAAAGTTTAAGGAAAGATTAATGCTTATATAAAAACTTGCTTAATCATTTTTTAGATTAGTTGTGAAATAAACTTGTTAAATCATCAATAAAAAATAACCTTCTTTGCCTTAAAAGCTAAGAAGGTATTTACAATCACAATTGTTGGTTGGATTAATCTTGTTCTGAATTGTTACTGGTTTTTTCTTTCATTTTTTTTACGCTTTGTGAGGCTACCGATGCCATTCTACCCATAGTGTCTCTTAAAATTTTTCCATCATCAGTTTTAAACGAAGCTAATTGATCGATACCATTTTCGTCAACTTCAAAATATGAAGCTTCATTAAATCCTAATTTACTAGCGTAAAATAAATGTGGAATGCTACCACGAGTTGCATTATAGTTTTGCACTGCAGCATTGTAAGCTTCTCGTCTTTCTAGAACAGTATTTTCAATTTCGTCTAATTGAACCATCAATTGTTGATATGTTGTATTTGCCTTTAAATCTGGATATCGATTTGCCAACATTTGAACATTACCTATTATATGAGAGGCTTCTGATGAGGCTGCATTAGCTTGGCTAATACTATCACTTTCAGTAATGGTAAAATGAGTTAATTTTTCATGATCCCCATAGCTTGATGCTATATCAGAAAGGCGTTGTGCTATATCGTGTCTTTTTTTGATTGTTGCATAGATATTTGATTGTTTCTGTTTGACATTTTCGGCTAAACCTCTAAGTTTATTATATGCAAAAAACAGCCAACCAATGATAAGGATGAGAATTATAATCAAAGTTGTAAACATAAATGACCTTTTAAATAATTGTATATTTTTTATTTATTTGAATAAATTTCCCTAATCTTATTAGCATAATATTCACAACTAAGATTAAATGATCACTAACTCGTTTTTGTGAATTTATATCATTTACACTACTCAGGGAGCCTCTATTTTATAGATGTCCAAAACAGTTGTTTTGGTCACAATAGTAAGGGGGCTAATTGCCAATTTATTATTAAATTGGCAAAAGCGATTTGAACGGTATCATATATTTTTAGTTTTTACAACTTATTGTTAATTATAGAATTGTTAAAAATGCTATCTACTTTAAGTTATGATAGGCATAATTAATTAGATGATGAAATATAAAAAACCGCCATTTTAGGCGGTTCATTCACTTAACCAACTGGAACGTAAATTCACTATCACTCTTTTGCTATTTTGTTTAAAGCCAATGGCAAAAATTCATTTAATTGACTTTCTACTTTGA
>CALYPO010000007.1 GCA_945276085.1 uncultured Gilliamella sp. | reverse complement strand
TTCATCTTGATATATCAGGGCTAAATTGAACTGAGCTTCGGCATATAAATTAGGATCAACACTCTTTTCAATCTGTAAATAATGGTATTTTACTTGTTCAATGTTATTTTCATGTTGATATATCTGAGCTAAATTAAACTGAGCTGTAGCATATAATGTCGAATTACCTAGCTTTTCAACCTTTAATAAATGTTTAATTGCGGCTTCACTATTTTTTTTAGCCAAAAAATAAATTTTGGCTAACTCAAATTGAGCCTCTGAATATGCTTCATCGCCATCGTTTTTGGTGATTTTTTTTAAATCTGCAATTTTCTGCTCGATCGTTTGTTGTTTAATATTTTGTTCAACTGTTTGCTCTGCCATTATTATTCCTATTCTGTTTTTCTTATCATATTTAATCGTAGTAAACAATTAAACGACAGCCAGTATGTGCTCGGCTGGAATGATTCTTGTTGGTTAATATTAGCGCGTCGTTTAAATTAATAGACACAGTTTAGCGTTAAGTTAAAAAATCACCAAAAATTTAACAAGAAATAGAGCAAAAATATGACTAAAAATAAATTAGCTTCATAAAATCAATAATAAATAACATAAAGATTATTTATTAATAACTGGTCAAAAAATCTCATAGCCATTAGAATGCTTATACCGTCGAAATTCATATTACTAAGAGAAATTAATCTATGCCTATATTTTATATTTTTATCGGTATCATCGTGTTACTCGCACTAATCACCGTTTTAAAATGTATTACCATTGTTCCGCAAGGTTATCAATACACCATTGAGCGTTTTGGTAAATATACCCACACACTTGAACCGGGATTGAATATCATTATTCCTTTTATGGATGGGATTGGTCGTAAAATTAATATGATGGAACAAGTGCTTGATATTCCATCACAAGAAGTTATATCAAAAGATAATGCCAACGTACAAATTGATGCCGTTTGCTTTATTCAAGTGCAAGACGCAGCTAGAGCCGCTTATCAAGTCAATCAACTTGAACGTGCTGTAATTAATTTAATGATGACCAATATTCGTACGGTACTCGGCAGCATGGAACTTGATGAAATGCTATCACAACGTGATCATATCAACTCAAAATTACTTAGCATTGTTGATGATGCAACAAACCCTTGGGGCATTAAAATCACCCGTATTGAAATTCGAGATGTTCGCCCGCCGGCTGAACTTATTGCCGCGATGAATGCACAAATGAAAGCAGAACGTAATAAACGTGCGGAAATTCTGGAAGCTGAAGGTGTTCGTCAGGCAGCAATACTACGTTCAGAAGGTGAAAAACAGTCCGAAATATTAAAGGCCGAAGGTGAGCGACAAGCTGCATTTTTACAAGCCGAAGCCCGTGAACGTGCGGCCGAAGCCGAAGCAAAAGCCACACAAATGGTGTCTGATGCAATTGCAGCAGGTAATATTAATGCAGTTAATTACTTTGTTGCACAAAAATATACTGAAGCGCTACAACAAATCGGATCGGCAGATAACAGTAAAGTCATTATGATGCCTTTAGATGCATCAAGTTTAATGGGCAGTATTGGTGGCATTGCGGAGCTCATTAAAAACTCTAAATGATGTCACAAGGTAGTTTCCGAACTGGTTGTATATATTTTCCAAGGTACTTTAAGTACAAGTTATTTTGGAATTAAATAAATACTTTTGCAATTTCAATTATGTAATTAGGTAAATTAAACGATGACTGATATTTTAACCGTTATTTATAATTCCCCTCATTGGGTATTTTTTATTTTAGGGGGAACATTATTAATTGCAGAATTGCTTGGTACTGGTGGCTACTCACTTTGGAGCGGCATCGCTGCAGTTGTTGTTGGTCTTATTGCTTGGATTTTGCCTCTGTCTTGGCCTGTTTTATGGATTTTATTTGCTATATTTACCTTGGTTTCAGCATATTTATGGTGGCTATGGCTTAAAAAGTCTGGGCAAAGCAAACCGAATAGCAACGAAATTAATCAACCACAACAAGATTTAATTGGTATTAAAACCCTTGTTACCGACGCCATTATCAATGGCTCAGGCCGAGTCAAAATCAAAGACGGCACTTGGCCAGCACAATGTAATATTAATTTACCGGTTGGTCATGCTGTTGAAGTTATCGCGGTTAATGGTCTAGTTTTAACGGTACAACCAATAAAAAACTAGTCACATTTTGCTTTTTACCAGTAAAAAAACGCGCCTAAGGCGCGTTTTTTTTAGATTGATAATAGTTGAAAAGCAATAATAACAAACTGTTGTTCGTTAGGGTAAATGTCACTAATGACTTTTTTCAGTTCAGTTAAGCTCATATTTTCTTGCTTAGCCTGTTCTTCAGTCAATTGATTGAGTGTTACGGGCGTCACATTAGTAATTTTTATACTACAAAAATATGCATCCGTTTCAAAAACGCCCACTCGCAACGTATCACCAACCTTAAAATGTGATTCACTTTTATCACGAATAGTAATAGTTTTTAAACCTGCCAAAATATCCGATTTAAAACGTTGGTAAAACGTTATATCATTTTTCACAACGATCATCCTTTTTATTAAACGAGCGGTTAAGGTTCGATGCCGATCACTTGCCAGTTATGGTTAGATTCATCAGTAATTTTACCTTTTTTGACGTCTGTAATATATTTTATCGTCATATTACGGATAGTACCTTGTTCATCACCGAAAGCGGTTCGCGAGTCCCAAGTTGGTTCAACACGTCTTCCTTCTAATGGTCCACCTTTTTTGACTAACATCTCGTAACGATAAGCGTTCATACCTAATTTTAGCTTCATATCCGCAGTGATAGCCTGACCATTAAGCAATGTTAAATTTTTAATTCGCTCACCAACCGGTTGAGTTAAATCAATAGTATATTTGACCCCACCAAACATATCGTAAGTCATATATTTTGACGCGCCACGAATGGGATCATATTGATAATTTTTATCGCCCGGTTGTACTTGAGCAAAATAAGCAGCAGACCATTCCATATAGTCTTTAAGGTCTTGACCGGTAACTTCGAATATACTGGTTTCACCAGCGGTATATTGATAATTATTGGCGATATCTTTACGCGTAATTGGACCTTTATTCAGTATTGCTTTTTTATTATCAACCAACACAGAAGTCACATCCGCACCGCTATAATATAATTGAACAGCGTTGAGTAAATGGGTTAGCCCTGTTTCTTCGAGGTAAATCGCAGGAATACCATGAATCATTTGCTGGGGAACCAAATCACGATCGGTTTCACCAATAACCTGATTGGCTATTTCTCTTAATTGTTGATGATAAGGCGCATAAATTTTTTCAATTGCTGGATCGGCAGCATACGATTTAACTGGCTGTGTTTCGGCTTTTTTATTCACTAAAGAGGCTTTGTTCTTTTCAAGATCAAAGGTTAAATCAACCACCGAAACCACGGTACCATAACGATGTGGTTCGGTAATCAAAACATTATTGATCACTTTTTCACTTATATTTTGATGATTGTGCCCAGCTATAATCACATCGATATCGGGCACTTGGTTAGCCACATCAGCAACGCCGGTTCCTGGTTTATTGTTTTCATTATCCACCCCCATATGGGTAACTAAAACAATAGCATCAACATGTTGTTGTTTTAACTTTTCAACTTGTTTTTGTATTTCTGGAATTGGCATAGTGAATTCCATTTGTTTTACATAACCTGTTTTATCTTCATATTCAGGTACAAATGGTGTCGTTGCCCCAATAAAACCAATTTTTACGCCATCTTTTTCAATAATGGATGTAGCGGGTAAATAGGCTTTACCTGAGTCTTTATAAAAGATGTTCGCTGCTAATGTTTTACCTTTAAATTCAGCAACGATTTTATCAACAACTGGCATGCCAAAATTAAATTCATGGTTACCTAATACCATAATGTCATATTTCATAGTATTAAGAGCCTCAATAGCTGGATGATTTTTCACATCGTGAAAACGTTCAATTTGGTTATCTTGAATAATATCACCCGCATCAACCAAAATGACATTAGGGTGATGCTCACGAAACTGATTAACAAAGGTAGATATTTGTGCGTAAGAACCGGATAAATCAGCCTTATCTGTACCATAATCCCAAGGTAACATTCGTCCATGAACATCGGAAGTTGCTAAAATAGCGACATTTACCTGTTTAGCCAACAGTGGCAAGGGACTGGATAAAGCCACAATCGTGAATAATGATAACAATCTTTTATTGAGTAACATTTTAAGCTCCTTTAAAACTCGACAAACAAATAATCTTCCCTATACGAAAATAAAATAACTAATACGTTAAAAGCATCGTTCATTTATAATCACAACTCGCAATAAGATAATATTAAATGATATAAAAATACCCAACAATATAACAATATTATTGGGTATGAGATAGATAACCATCAATATTTTTTGACAACTTGATAATGTAACGTCATCAATAATACAGACTTAATGTGACATTGAAGTTTTTACACCGCCTTCAGGAATTGGCACATAAGCTGTCTCTTTATCTGTTCTTTGTTTATTATTACGTACTTTTAATGCAGTTTTAATACCAAAGAAAATAATACTGTAAACAACCACTAAAAATAGAATACTTAAACCCGCATTAGTATAATTGTTAATAACGATATGGTGCATATTATCAATTTGTTGTGCGGTTAATTCACTACCTTCAGCAATGCGACGTTTATACTCATTGGCTAAATAGAAGAAACCTTCTAATTGCGGATCATTACTGAATAATTTCAATGCTAATGCCCATGTTGTACAGATGAGTAACCATATTGCTGGAATAATTGTCACCCAAATATATTGAGCACGTTTCATTTTAATTAATACAACCGTTGCTAACACTAACGCAACCGCCGCTAACATTTGATTTGAGATACCGAATAATGGCCATAAGCTCTTAACACCACCTAATGGATCAACAACGCCTTGATAGAGTAAATAGCCCCACAAACCAACACAACCCACTGTACCAATAAAACCGGCAATGAGTGAATCGGTTTTTTTCAAGAATGGGACAAAGTTACCTAAAAGGTCTTGTAGCATAAAACGACCAGAACGGGTACCAGCATCAAGTGCAGTTAAGATAAATAACGCTTCAAATAAAATACCAAAGTGATACCAAAAGCCCATATTGGCACCAGGAATAATTTGATGGAACACGTGTGCAATACCTACCGCTAGCGTTGGCGCACCACCGGCACGATTAAGTACTGACGGTTCACCAATATCTTTGGCTGTTTGTAAAATTTCGTCAGGTGAAATGACAAATCCCCACGAACTAACCGTTGCAGCAGCATGGGCTGTCACATCTTTAAGTTGCTCCATTATCATTGGCGCTTGATCAGTACCTAATTTATGCAAATCAGGCATAGTAATCCCTAAAGCTGCCGGTGGAGTATTCATAGCGAAATAAAGACCTGGCTCAATAATTGAAGCAGCGACTAATGCCATCATGGCAACGAATGACTCCATTAACATTGCACCATAACCGATGAAGCGAGCATCCGTTTCGTTAGCAAGTAATTTTGGCGTTGTACCTGATGAAATTAATGCATGGAAGCCAGAAACAGCACCACAAGCAATCGTGATAAATAAGAATGGGAAAAGTGAGCCTTTCCAAACTGGACCGGTACCATCAACATATTGGGTCACATCTGGCATTTTTAAATCAGGATTTAAGATAACAATACCAATAGCTAAACCAACAATTACACCGATTTTTAAAAATGTTGCTAAATAATCACGAGGTGCTAGGATTAACCAAACAGGTAACATTGCTGAAACTAAAGCATAGCCCACTAATACATAAGTAATAGTCGTTGCTTTGAAAGTTAAAGCTGGTCCCCAATATGCATCATGCGCAATTACGCCACCAAACCATATTGATAACACTAATAACACAATACCAATAACAGATACTTCTAATACCCGTCCTGGTCTTAAAAATCGCATATAAATACCCATAAATAAGGCAATAGGTACTGTTGAACAAACAGTAAATACCCCCCAAGGGCTTTCAGCTAGCGCTTTAACCACAATCAATGCTAAAACCGCAAGTATTATAAGCATGATAAGGAAGCAACCAAATAGCGCTATGGTGCCAGGAATCGCCCCCATCTCTTCTTTAATCATTTCGCCCAAAGATGAGCCATTACGTCTAGAAGATAAAAATAAAACCATAAAGTCTTGTACCGCACCGGCAAACACGACACCTGCAAGTAACCAAAGTGTGCCTGGTAAGTACCCTACTTGAGCGGCAAGTACCGGCCCAACCAATGGACCTGCGCCGGCAATGGCAGCAAAATGGTGACCAAATAATACATATTTATTAGTCGGTACAAAGTTTAAACCATCATTATTAATGACAGCAGGGGTTGCACGCGTCGGGTCTAATTGCATGACCTTTTTGGCGATATACAAACTGTAATATCGGTACGCGACAAGATAAATTGAAACAGCAGCAGCAACAATCCATAGTGCGCTGACATGCTCACCTCGCCGTAATGCAATTACGGCTAAACAACATGCACCAATAAAGGCTAAGATCAGCCATGGAATATGCTTAAAGACTTTATTATTCATAATAACTCTCTTCATGGGTTTTAAATTTAATTAGTTCGAAATTTAACACCATTTAAAACAGATATAGACTTACTATGTTTTGATATTAAAAAAACCATCATTTTTAATTTCATTAAAATAGCTTGTCTGTATTGTTATAGCCTAAAATATCAACTAAAAGTTCCTTTACATCCAAGCCTATAGTAATTTTTTAATGAATACAGAGGTATCGATATTTAAGTTATAGGTTAAATAGAAAAGATGAGTGGTTAAATTTAACGGATGAGTGGTTTTGACGAATTACAACAAAAACTATAATCCCAACATCTCTTTGAGTTGTTTTAAATAACGACGGCTAACAGGAACTGAAATATCATTATTTAAAATAATATCAACGCCATTTGTATCATTGAAACGAATTTCTTTAAGCTTTTTTAAATTAACCAAATATTGACGATGACAGCGGATCAATGGAGTTTTATCTTCTAGAGTTTTTAAGGTTAATTCGGTAAAGTATTCTTGATTGGTTTGGTTAAAAACATAAATGCCGCTAATTTTAGATGACACATAATAGACATCCTCAATATTCAACAGATAAATACGATTATGCCCAACACATGGAATATACTCAAAATCCTGCTTGATTCCTTTTAATTGGCAAATATCACAAGGAATACAGTGATTATGCAATCGATTTAGCGTTTTATGTAAGCGCTCTGATTCAACAGGTTTCAATAAGTAATCAAAAGCTTGCTCTTCAAAGGCTTTGACCGCAAACTCACTATAAGCAGTTAAAAACACAATATGTGGCATGGTTTTAGGATCTAACATAGATAACATTTCAATACCATTTATTTTCGGCATTTGAATATCTAAAAAAACCACATCAGGTTGCAAACGATGAATTTCACGAATCGCTTCCATTGCATTATTACATTCAGCAACAATATTAATTTCAGGATCACTTTCAAGCAAGCAACGTAAATTTTCACGGGCAAGCAATTCATCATCTACAATAATTACATCTAACATTGGATACAGCTTTCCTTTTGTAAAGGCAATGTTAATACTACTTTAGTATAAGTATCAGGTTCACATTCTATTTTTATTCCGTATTGCTCACCATAACGAATATTAATTCGTTTATCAACCAAATTTAGACCTAATCCTTTTGTGTCTTTTTTATTTTCGCAGTAGTTACCAGCGTTATCCATAACCTCTAAAACTAATGTTTGATTTTGTTCATAGGCATAAATCGCCACTTTTCCTTTACCAATTAATTGCGAAGTACCATGTTTAATCGCATTTTCCACTATCGGTTGTAGTGAAAAGGCCGGTAACTGAGCCGATTCTAAATGTGGGGGAATAGTTATTTCGACAGTCAATTGTTCCATAAAGCGCATTTTTTCAATTTGCAAATAAGCATTAACATGTTCAATTTCGTCTTTAAGCGTAACAATTTCATCTGTTCGCTTAAGATTTTTGCGGAAAAAAGTCGAAAGATTCTGCACTAATTGTGATGCTTGTTGTTTATCTCGACGAATAACGGCCAATAGCGTATTGAGCGCATTAAATAAAAAATGAGGATTAACTTGAGCGTGCAATAATTTAATCTCAGTTTTAGATAATAATTGTTTGTAGTGCTCATTTTGCCCAGCTAAAATTTGTGCGGACAGTAAACTGGCGATGCCTTCACCAAGCGTACGATTGATCGAACTAAACAATGTATTTTTGGCTTCATAAAGTTTAATTGTGCCAACAACAGTATTGTTTTCACCTCTCAGCGGAATAACTAACGTTGAACCTAAGCGGCAATATTTATTAATTGAACATTGATAAGGTTGATGAATGCCATCAAGATATTTAACATCATTTTGTTCAATCGCTTCTAAAGTAACATTAGAGGTAATTGGTGTGCCGGGTAGATGATGGTCATCACCAACACCAATAAATGCTAAGATTTTTTCTCTATCAGTGATCGAAACTGCACCAATATCCAACTCTTGATAAATAATTTGTGCAACTTTAGTACTATTACTTTGATTAAAACCATCACGAAGTAACCCTTCGGTACTTGCGGCAATCTTAAGTGCCTTTGCGGAAAAGGCTGACGTATATCGTTCAAAAATAGCGCGCCTATCGAGTAAAATTCGCATAAACATAGCAGCGCCAATGCTATTAGCCACGATCATTGGCGCAGCAATACTTTTAACTGCATGTAAAACCACGTCAAAAGGGCGTGAAATTAGTAGCACCATTATCATTTCAAGCGATTCAACTAATAAGCCTAAAACTCCGACTAACAACGGATTATAGATAAGATCAACTCGACCTTTTTTCATTAAGCCATAATGCAATAGACCACTAATCAATCCTGTTAAAATAGTCGAAAGCATACAACTTTCAGCGGTAATTCCACCTAACGTATAACGATGAATTCCCCCTGTTATCCCAACTAATAACCCAACCATCGGACCGCCAAGCAGGCCGCCTAAAATAGCACCAATGGCTCGAGTGTTGGCTATTGTGTCTTCTATGTGTAAACCAAAATAACTGCCCATAATACAAAATAGAGAAAAGATACAATAACAGACTAACTTATGAGGTAGATGCACAGTCACTTGCATTAATGGAATAACAATAGGTGTTTTACTTAGTAGATAAGCGATAACTAGATAAATACACATTTGTTGAAGAAGTTGTAAAACAAGATCAAATTCAAACATAATATCGACCACAAAATAAAACCGTCGACAGATGTCGACGGTTAATATAATTAATTTATTTATCTAATAAGGTAAAGGTCTGTTTATCTTGCGTTGTCGAATCAGAGCCAACGTAGATATTGAATTTACCTGGTTCTGCAACATATTGCATTTTGTCATTCCAGAATTTTAGCATATCTGGTTTGATCACTAATTTCACTTCACCTTTTTCATGAGGTTTTAAAGTAATATTTTCAAAACCTATCAACTGTTTAACGGGTCGACTGACCGAAGCTGTGATATCTTGAAGGTAAAACTGTACCGTTTGGCTACCTTCTTTCTCACCAATATTCTCAACATTTGCAGTCACCACAATTTCACCATTTTGCGGCATCTCAGTACTTGATAAGGCAAAATCTATCGTAAAATGGGTATAACTTAAACCAAATCCAAACGGGAATAGCGGTTCATTAGGACTATCAAAGTACGATGTTGTATATTTCCCCATATTTTCAGTACCATGAGGGCGACCAGTGTTTAAATGACTGTAATAGACGGGAATTTGCCCAACATTATCAGGAAATGACATTGGTAATTTAGCCGATGGGTTATAATCACCAAATAAAACATCAGCGATAGCATTGCCCCCTTCTGTGCCTAAAAACCAAGTTTCGAGCATAGCATCAGCTTGTTCATACTCTTCTTTTACAGTTAATGGACGACCATTCATTAATGCTATAACTAAAGGTTTGCCTGTTGCCTTTAAAGCTTTGATTAACCGTTTTTGGCTTGCTTGCAATGAAAGATCGGTACGACTAGATGACTCATGCGCCATTCCCTCAGCTTCCCCTACAAATAACACAACAACATCGGCTTTTTTAGCTTTAGCAACTGCTTCGGCAATCATTTTATCAGCAGGACGAGGATCAAATTTGGTGGTTTCTTCATATAAATTTAAAAATTTATATAAATTAGAATCATCGGAAAGATTAGCACCAAATGCGTAACTAATTGTTTTAGGATCTTTTACTGCATTTTTGATTCCTTCTAAAGGTGTGACAGCTAGATTAGCGCGTCCGGCACCTGACCAACTACCTAAAATATCGCGCTTAGAATCGGCAAGTGGTCCAATCACGGCTATTTTCTTGTTTTTGGCTAAAGGTAAAATGCTATTTTTATTTTTCAACAACACAATACTTCGACGCGCTACATCTCTGGCTTCTTCTCGATGTAGACGGTTGTCGGCAAACATCGTATCGATATCTAATTTAGGATCTAAATTACGATTAGGGTCATTAAACAGCCCCATGTCATATTTGAGTTCTAATACATGTCGACAAGCTTTGTTAATATCCTCTTCTGTGAGGACACCTTCATTAACAAGTTCAGGTAAAAATTGAAGAAAATATTCATCATTCATACTGATATCAATACCTGCTTTTATCGCCACGCGAACAGCATCTTTAGCATCGCTTGCCACACCATGATTAATCAATTCACGAATCGCACCATGATCACTTACAACCACACCATTAAAATGCCATTGGTCACGTAATACTTCAGTCAGTAGCCAATGATTAGCTGTCGCTGGAATACCGTTAACACTGACTAAAGACACCATTACAGCACGACTACCGGCATCAATGGCTGCTTTATAAGGTACAAGATACTCTTGGAACATTTTACGTTCACTCATATCGGTGCTGTTATATTCGCGACCCGCTTCGACCGCACCATATAGCGCAAAATGCTTAACGGTTGTCACTAACGATTTTTTATCATCAAGAGACTGTTTTTGCATTTTTTCGACAAAAATACGTCCTGCTTCAGATGTTAAATAGGGATCTTCACCAAAGCCTTCAGAAACGCGTCCCCATCTAGGATCTCGGGTAATATCAACCATTGGAGCCCAAGTAATATTTAATCCATCTGAGGTCGCTTCGTCGGCAGAAACTTCAGCAACTTTACCTATAACATTACGATCCCAACTCGATGCAACACCTAAATTAATTGGGAATACCGTACGATGGCCATGAATAATATCAAATCCAAAAAATAGAGGAATTTTATTCGGGGACTTTAAAGCGCGGTCTTGCATATTTGTCAAATCTGGCTCAACAACAGTATTAAAAATACCGCCAATCTCTCCAGCCTCGATTTGGTCTAATACTTTTGGTAAAGTGAGATCGCCACCTACACTAATTAATCTTAACTGACCCACTTTTTCTTTTATGGTCATTTTTGATAATAAATTATCAATAAAAGCTTTTTTTTCTTCGCTATTCGAATCTTGTGCGAACAAAGAGCCTGAAAACAGAAAAAAAACCAAAACAACTATTAATTTTTTCATCATGATAAATATTGTTATAATTTAAAGGATAGACATGAAGATAGCATAACTTATTCGCGCATAAAAATCTCGTTATTTACATTGTTTTCATTTATGTTTAAAACAAGATCGCATTTATTATATAAAAAAATTGACGTTAATATTATTTAACCTCAAACTTTTTTACATAATAAATGCGGGCTAATCGTTTAGCGTGAGTGATTGCCAGACGACGTTCACGAAGGTTACATTAATTAGTCTCTAAAATTAGTAAATTGAAACGGTTGTCCTAACTCTCCGTTTTTAACTAATGCCATCGTTGCTTGTAAATCATCACGTGATTTACCCGTAACGCGAACTTGTTCCCCTTGTACTTGGGCTTGCACTTTAAGTTTACTGTCTTTAATCAACTTAACTATTTTTTTAGCTAACTCTTTATCAATACCTTGTTTTAGTTTTACTGTAATACTGTATAGTTTTCCACTATGTTCCATCTCTTCCGGAATTTCGAGTGCCCCACCATCAATACCACGTTTGGCTAACTTATCACGTAAAATATCCAATAGCTGTTGTACTTGGAAGTCAGATTGGCTGGTCGCTTTGATCGTTTCATTTTTTTCATTAAGCTCAAATGAGGCTTCCACATTTTTAAAATCCCAACGCGTAGTTAGTTCACGGGTCGCGTTTTCAACACCATTTTTCACTTCTGGCATTTGAATTTCAGAAACAATATCAAAAGAAGGCATAAATTCTCCTTTGCGAATAATTAAAAATAAAATTAACTTGATGAATGTTATGAGAATATATTGACTGTCCCTATATCAAAAGCAAAGACAGTCAATTAATTTATGGTAATTGATTGCGATTAATCGATGGTACGAAGTAATTCGTTAATTCCTACTTTACCTAACGTTTTAGCATCGACTTTTTTTACAATTACTGCACAATAAAGGCTATATTTGCCATCTTTAGTTGGTAAGTTACCTGATACCACAACTGAACCGGCTGGCACGCGACCGTAATGGACTTCACCTGTTGCGCGATCATAAATTTTAGTACTTTGACCGATGAAAACACCCATTGAGATCACACTGCCTTCTTCAACAATCACACCTTCAACGATTTCACTACGTGCACCAATAAAGCAGTTATCTTCAATAATCGTTGGATTTGCTTGCAACGGTTCTAATACGCCACCGATACCAACACCACCTGATAAATGAACATTTTTACCAATTTGCGCACAAGAACCAACAGTTACCCAAGTGTCAACCATTGTACCTTCATCAACATAAGCACCAATATTTACATAAGATGGCATTAATACGGTATTACGAGCCACATACGCACCTTTACGTGCAATTGCTGATGGAACGACACGGAAGCCTTCTTGTTGGAAGCGTGCTTCATCATAATCAGCAAATTTTAATGGCACTTTATCATAATAATTTGTTGCGCCACCATCAATAAGTTGGTTCTCATTAATACGGAAAGAGAGCAACACTGCTTTTTTTAACCATTGATGAGTCACCCAATCGCCATTAATCTTTTCCGCGACACGCATTTTACCGCTGTCTAATAGAGCGATACATTGATTAATTGCATCACGCGTTACTGTATCAACATTTGAAGGCGTGATTTCAGCACGACGTTCAAATGCTGCCTCAATAATAGTTTGTAATTGTTGCATTTCTCGTTTCCTTTAACTTTAAGTCCGTTAGCAAATTTAAATAGATGCACAGTATAATATAATATGTCACGCTTTTTAAGCGGTTTGTCGTATCAAACTTTCTTTCTTGTTAATAAACAACATTTATTTGGAATTAAGTTCACAAATACCCCACACACATAAAATACCAAAACCAAACTTTTCTATACTTATCGATATTGAAAGTTTACTAGACAAAAGATAAATGCAAAATTTTGGATTTTCATTGTTAGAATTATTGATTGTTATTTGCATAAGTGCAATTTGCGCCGCTATTGGCATGCAACAATGGAAAGAGATACAGCTCCGTAACGAATTAGTCTCAACAACACACCAATTAGCCTATTTTTTAAATGAAGTCCAAGTTAAAGCTAATACTGAAAATGAAAATTATAATCTTCATCTATTTTTATCCCCTTGGTGTTTAACTATTACATCCGGTGAGCCGCCAACAAGTTGTCAAACTGGCCTATTACAGTTTATCAAACCTAACAATTCGGTTGACATTAAATTATTAAACGAACAAAAAATCATTACATTTTGGGGAAGACGGAATATGGCTCAAACAGGCTCATTTGAACTCAGCAACACAATTGGTACAACCAGAGTGTTAATATCATTTCGTGGGCGAATTCGATTTTGTCGCATCAACAGTTATTTGCCAAGTTTACCCGCATGTTAAAACAAGCAGGATTTTCACTACTTGAAATGTTGTTATCAATAACACTTTCAAGTTTAATTTTTATTGCAGTGACAGATTATTACTTTCAGATACAAGCACATACTTTACAATATTATCGAGCCATTCATCTGCAACAAACTGTTCAACAAGCACTATTTGGCATAGCCAAAGATATAAAGCGCGCAGGGTTTATTGCTAACGATCCGAGTAAACCAAATAAAACTGCATTAGCCATTATTAACGAAAAAAATTGCATTATTATTCGTTACGATAGTCAAATCCGACATGATTGGATCGATGACGCTTCAGCCATGAATAACGCAGATAGTTTTGTCTATCGCTTTATCAACAATAATATTGAATATAAAACGGGTGCGACTGCTTGCAATGAACCCAAGTGGGAAAAATTATTCGATCCAGCTGAGATTAAAGTGACAACCTTCCATCTGAAGCAACAGGCTAATAGTATCGAAATAGTATTAGCAGCTGAACTCAAACAACATCAACAAGTAAAATATCAAATAAGCAAAATAGTGAGAAATGAAAATTTTTATCCATCAAAACAACCATGAACAAGGTTTTAGTACGATTATCATGGTTATTATTTTAACCATTATTGGTGCTATATTATTAACAAGTGCTCACTTACTAATGATCTCATGGCATAAAACACTAGCCAGAGAAAATCAATATTATCACCGTTTTAATCAAGCAAATTCCGCATTAAATTGGGCACTAACCCAAAGTTGGCAAATACCAACAGATAATTGGCAATGCTTATTTGAAACAAAATATCAATGGAAAGTGTGCATCAAAAATTCATTATTACAAATCGACAACTACGTACTGATACGCGGTGAATCAGAAGGTTTATTTGTTTATAGTTTGGCGCATCATCAAGGTGGTAAACTCATCGTACAAAAAGGTCATTGGCTTGATTATTGCCCAGAAAAAAGGAGAGCTTATTGTGAATAACAATGCTATGACAGGATTTAGTATAATTGAAGTGATGATAGCCTGTTTGATATTTGCCATTGTTATTATCAGTTTTAGCAATTATCAACACACATTAACCAATTTTTATCATTATCTTTCAAATCAACAAAAGGCACAGCAAATTGCGTTTTCATTACTTGATAGTTACCCTAATATAGCGAGGCACATTGTACCTAACAATTGGCAATATAATATTCGCAGTGAGTCTTACACAAGCCAGTGCCAACTCGTATCGGTCACAATAACAACCAAGCCTAACAAGCAAATTAATCAGCAACGATTATTTTGTCATGTAATAAATGAGTAGCGTATTGGCCAATGGATAAGTTATCTTAAAGCCACTGTTTTAAAAGTTGCAAAACTTGCTGAGTTTTTTCTGCATGAACATTGTGCCCTGCTCCTTCAATTGTTTCTATCACAGCATTGGGAAATTGACGCAATATTGCTTCATAATATTGTTGCATTACATAATTGGAATTGCTACCGCGCACGAAAAACGTTGGCTTATACCAAGGAGAAATAGGTTGCCAATCACGTAAATGACTATATTGACTCACAATCACATTAGCATTAAATAACCAATGTCCATTTTTAAAAGATTTGAGCAAAAATTGGATTGTTCCATCTGATAGTCCTTGGCTTTGCATAAGGTCAATAATCTGTTTTTTATCGGTCAGATTTTCGGCAAGGCAAGTACTTAACGACTCTAAAACCTGCGCATTATCCGTAGTCGGGTATTTAACTGGCGCAATATCAAGGGCGACAATTTTTTTGATTTTTTCAGAAATAATTTGGGTTAGTCGCAACGCAACCTTGCCCCCCATTGAATGACCAATTAAGATGATTTGATCTAATTGCAAATGATGACAAAGCGCTGCAATATCTTCTGCCATAACATTTAAATTCATCTCATTTGACCATGGCGATTGACCGTGATTACGCAAATCAACTTGAATGGTTTGATAATCAGATACAAAGTGCTTAGCTAACATATTTGAATTATCCAAACTGCCAAACACACCATGTAAAAAAATTATTGGTTGTCCTTCACCTTGTAATTTATAGTGTAAATTCATTTTTACATAATCCTTCATATCAAAACTTGTCTATTATAAGCCTAATTTCATTAAGATGATTAATTAATTCAATAACAAAAATTGCAATAACTATGATAAAATCCCAGACTAATTTTTTCAAATAATGTTAAGACATATGTTCCAAAATAACCCACTATTAGCCCAATTAAAACAAGAACTTCATCAACAAACACCCCGCGTTGAAGGTGTTGTAAGAGCCCACGAAAAAGGATTTGGGTTTTTAGATGTTGATAATAAAACAAGTTATTTTATTCCTGTTGCTAAAATGAAAACGGTGTGTCATGGCGATAAAGTATCAGGAACCATCATCGCCAATAATGATAAAGAGTCTTTTGATCCAGAAATATTAATAGAAAGTGCGTTACAAAAATTCATCGGAAAAATTGGTTTTCAAGATAACGCAATGATTATCCATGCTGAAAATATGCCAGAAAATCTTGTTATTCGCTGTAAAGTCAATAAACACGTTACCGAAAAAATCAAAGAAGGTGATTGGGTAACTGCAACACTGATTGCCCATCCACTACAAGAAGATAAAAACAGCTTTTTTGCCGAAGTTACCCATTTTATTGCTGAAGATAACTCTAAATACCTTCCTTGGTTAAAAACATTAGCCCGCTATAATTTAGATGATAAAGCGCCAACAGCTAACACATTGGCAATAACAGAAAATGAGCTAACCGATCGTCAAGATTTAACCTATATCGATTTTTTTACGATCGATAGTGAAGATACTGAAGATATGGATGATGCCATATCGATTGAAAAAGATGCACACGGTAATTATTTACTCAAAGTAGCTATTGCCGACCCTACCGCTTATGTAAGCGAAAATAGTGAACTTGATGATATCGCTAAACAAAGAAGCTTTACAACGTACTTGCCTGATTTCAATATCCCAATGCTGCCAAAAGAGCTTGCTGATGAGCTTTGCTCACTAAAAGCCAATCAAAAAAGGCCAGCTATGGTATGTGAAGTAAAAATCGATGCTAATGGTAATATTGATGACAATGCAATTGCATTTATTCCTGCATTTATCGAATCGAAAGCAAAACTTTGTTACCATAATGTTTCTGATTTTTTAGAAAACGGCAGTTTACTATCATCTGATAATTTAACGATACCGGAGCAACTTAATTGGTTAGCTAGTCTAGCAACACTAAGGACAGCGTGGCGACAAAGTCATGCTTTGGTATTTAAAGATATGACTGACTATCGTTTTATGCTCGATGAGAACCGACAAGTAAAATCAATTATTAAAGAAACACGCGGTATTGCTAACCAAATCGTTGAAGAAGTGATGATAATAGCCAATCAAGCTTTAACCATGCACTTAACTGACAAAATTGGTTTTGGTATTTTTAATGTCCATGCGGGTTTTGACCCTAAATTTATGGATCAAATTTTAAAGATCTTAAATGAACATGGCTTAACGCAATTTGATAAAGACGCTTTATTATCGTTTGAGGGGTATATCCAGCTGCGCCGTATCATCGATAACGATGCCTTTTTAGCCTCGCGCCTGCGAAAATTTCAAAGTCCTGCCGATTTTTCCCTTGAGCCAAGACCACATTATGGACTCGGATTTAACGCTTATGCAACATGGACTTCACCAATTCGAAAATATGGTGATATGATAAACCATCGTTTAATTAAAGCTTACCTACGCCAGCTTCCATTAACGTCACCTAACATAGAGCTACTTAAAATAATGGGTGAAAAGCGTAAAACATTACGCCTCGCCGAGCGTGATATGGCTGAAAATCTTTATGCACAATATTTATCGGATAAAATTAGCCATTGTTTTACCGCTGAAATTATTGATATTAATCGCGGTGGTGCTCGGGTACGCTTAACGGATATTGGCGCTTTTGCATTTTTACCGCTGTCAATGATCCATCCTGTACGTGAGCAAATTTGCTCCCTTCCGGAAGAAGGCGTTATCAAAATTAAAGACGAAATTTGCTATAAACTAACCGATACTATTTCGGTCGTTATCCATCAAGTTAAAAAAGAAAATCAATCAATTATAGTGAAATTAGCGGATAATCACTAATGCACATTTTTTTTATCATGATAAGTGGTATTAATTTCTCATTTTTCCCCTGAAATCAATCAGGGGAATACTGACTAATAATTAATGATATTTTAACGCTTAACCTCTTTTTTTTCTTGATAATATCTGATATCTTTCTTCACTCATTAAAATAATTATTATAATTAAATAGGCAAGATGCAGAGGGTACTATGTTATCAATTCATGGGCATGAAGTCTTACATATGATGGCTGGAAATAGCTATACAGAATCATCTCTAAAGGAAGCTATCGAAAAACAGTTTGGAAAACATGCTAAATTTCACACTTGCTCTCAAACTGATATGGATTCAACACAACTTATCTGCTTTTTAAAATTAAAAGGTAAATTTAAACCCGTTACTGATGTTGAATTTACGGTCAATGAAACAAAGATTTGTCATCATTAAGTTTCAAAATATGTTTAAGTGTTTTGAGACTGTAATAAATTTAAATTAATCGTATAGTGTATTTAATAGAATATGAGTATATAATTTCGGGCAAAGACTAATAGCCAGCCCTCAAATTACAACTCTAAAATATATTCATGGAATTTAATATGAAAATTAGTAACATTTTAATCTGCGCAATTGTTCCTATTCTTGTTGCCAGTTGTGTACATAGATCGGCGGTAACGGTGAAAAAAATTGAACAGCCGATTGAAACAGATGAGTTAACATTAATCAAACAACAAACCGAATTAAATAATCCATATGTTGTTAATGCAAAAACACAATTACAACAACTTATTGGTACAAAAAACTTCGATAATTACATTAAAAAAACCGGCATATTAAGTTGCCAAAATGATGAAAACCAATCATCTTGCGTGCTGAATTTTTACCTGACTGAATATTACAAATTAAAATATAATCAACAGATTAAGAAAGTTCTTGAAGAAAACCTGACCGAACATAAAGTTGAATTGAGCAAAATAAAAGCAACACCTGCTAATATAAAAAATTATTGTGACCTCTCAGCAGATTTTCTTGCTGCTGTTTATACCAATGACAATCAGAAAGTTTCTAACTACTTCCAACCTTTATTCAAAATGTCAGAAGAAGATATGTCATCATTACATGCTAAAATCATCAAAGATAATTATTCACACTTCTTAATTGATGAAAATCCAAGTATTTTGCAAGAAATGAAAAGTGAGTTTCTTGAAAAATGTTTAGACGATCCAAAAGACAACATTATTAATTATATAAATATTTTTAGATAATCCTAACGCGAGTTTTTTATGCACAATTTATTACCAATTAGTCAGTTTAGTAAAACATTCACTGGCAAGATGCTTTGCGTAGTGTCGGCTTCTTGTATCAGTTTTTCTTCATGGGCTTTTTCGTTTAATGATGTGGTGACGCAAGCTGAAAATTTATCAAAACAAGCTTATGTACAACCAACTAAAAATATTCCAAACGAACTATCATCGTTACAATTCGCTGATTATCAGAAAATTCAATTTAATCACCAAAAAGCTTATTGGAGTGATCGAAAAAGCCGTTTTAAACTTGAGTTTTATCATGAAGGTATGTATTTTGATACGCCTGTAAAAATCAATGAAATTGTTAATAACCAAGTTAACGAGATTAAATTCGATCCAAGTTACTTCGATTTAAGCAAAATTAATCTCGATAAGTTAGACACAAAACATCTTGGTTTTGCTGGATTTAAAGTCCATTATCCAATTAATAATCCGACTAAAACAGATGACGAAATTTTCACTGCACTGGGTGGTAGTTATTTTAGAGCGGTAGGTAAAGATCAACGTTATGGACTTTCAGCAAGAGGGTTAGCCATCGATACGGGTGAAATGTCTGGTGAAGAGTTTCCTCGATTCAAAGAGTTTTGGATTGAAAGGCCGCTGCCTAATCAAAAACATTTAGTGATTTATGCACTTCTTGACTCTCCACGTGTAGCTGGTGCATATAAACTTACTTTGGTACCGAGTGTCGATACAACAATTACCGTTGAAGCTAAAGTATTCTTCCGAGATGGCGTGAAAAAACTCGGTGTCGCACCATTAACCAGCATGTATTTATATGGACCAAATCAACCTTCCCCATTACTTAATTATCGTCCTGCAATGCATGATTCAAATGGGTTATCAATTTTATCAAATAATAACGAATGGATTTGGCGACCACTCAATAATCCAAAACGTTTATCTTTCTCATCATATAGTTTAGATAATCCTAAAGGATTTGGGTTAATTCAGCGAGATAAAGGTTTTGATGATTATCAAGATCTTGATGATCACTATGAACAACGTCCGAGTGTTTGGACAGAAATTTTGGACGACTGGCACAAAGGACGAGTTGAATTAGTTGAAATCCCGACCGCAGACGAAACCAATGATAATATTGTCTCTTATTGGGTGCCAGAAAAACAATACAAAGCCGGTGACACTCTTAGTTTTAAATATCGCCTACATTATACATTGGATGAACAACAACGTTATCCAGATAATATAGCAAGAGCGATTAGTACTCGATTATCACTCGGTGATATTAAACAGGCTAACTTAATTCGTAAGCTTGATGGGTCTAATGCATATGTTATTGATTTTGCAGGACCTCAACTATCAGAACAAATTCCGGTGAAAGTCATATCAAGCATCAATAATGGTTCTATTGTCAGTAGTGATGTCCAGTACAATCCGGTTATTAAAGGTTGGCGAGTGCTGGTTCGATTTAATGTTGAAGATAATAAAAAACCAACGGATATCCGCATCCAATTAGCATCAGAAAAAACGAATGAAGTTTTATCTGAAACATGGAGCGGTCAATATCCTGGACAATAAAATTATAATAATAAGCCAATAATATGAAAAACAATTACTTTTCAACTCTTTCTGGTGCAGCTAACTGGCACCAGAATTTAAAAAACAATGATATTCCTTCAGATGATAGTGAGTTTTTAAAATATCGCCTAAACCAAATTGGTGATACCTCAACTTATATCGATGAAAGAAAGCAGCAACCAAGTTACCCGGAAGTTGAACGGGTCTC
Organism: uncultured Gilliamella sp.; assembly: GCA_945276085.1. GTDB lineage: Bacteria > Pseudomonadota > Gammaproteobacteria > Enterobacterales > Orbaceae > Gilliamella. The sequence continues at coordinate 18,282 of CALYPO010000007.1, read as the reverse complement.
GATTCAACCACAAATATGGAATAAGCGTTATCACGCCAAAATGAAGTCCGGCTTGAATATCTTAGCTCTTATACGACGATTAATCATGCTTGCGCTTATTGTAGTACAAACCTATTTTGGTACCAGTTATTTATCAACACTATTACCCTATCAAAGCTGGCAAAAAATTAATTTTATGGCCAACTGGGCAATCAATCCTGAATTGGCAATATATAGTATCATTCCTTATATTATACAATGGTTTATTATCGCTCTGTTTGCAATTTTATTTGCCTGGATCTCAATTGGATTTTGGACCAGTATTATGGGGCTTATTTTAGCTATTATGGGGAAAGATCGTTATACCATTGAAATCCCAAAAGATGCTGCAGCACATATTGATGCCAAACATCGTACAGCCCTTGTTATGCCAATTTGTAATGAAGATGTCGCACGTGTGTTTGCTGGGTTACAAGCAACTTATCAATCATTGGTGGAGACCGGAAACGCAGCTTGCTGTGATTTCTATATTTTAAGTGATACCAATGATCCTGATCTTTATGTCAATGAACTAAAAGCTTGGGCTGATTTTAATGCCCAAAAACAGAATAATGGTTGTAATGTTTTTTACCGCCATCGTAAGCGTCGTGTTAAGCGCAAAAGTGGCAATATTGATGATTTTTGCCGACGTTGGGGACATTTATATGAATATATGCTAATTCTTGATGCTGATAGCATTATGACAGGTGATTGCATACTGAATATGATTGCAATGATGGAGATGACGCCTAAAGCAGGTATTTTACAATCTCCGCCTAAATCAGTCAGAATGAAAACCCTTTACGGACGAATTCAGCAATTTGCTAATCAAATTTATAGTGATATTTTCTGTTCTGGAACCCACTTTTGGCAACTCAGTGAAGCCCAATATTGGGGACATAACGCGATGATTCGCTTAAAGCCATTTATTGAGCACTGTATTTTATCGCCACTACAAAAACGCAAAGGACCAATACATATTTTATCGCATGATCTTGTTGAAGCAACCTTAATGCGCCGTGCCGGTTATGGTGTTTGGATTGCATATAACATGAATGGTAGCTATGAAGAGTTACCTGGAAATATGATTGAAGATCTTAAACGAGATAATCGATGGTGTATGGGGAATTTAATCAATTTACGCTTAATTTTTAAAAGTGGTATTACACTAACCCACCGTGTTATGTTTTTAACCAGTGGTATGGCATATATCTCATCTTTGTTATGGTTAATATTTTTGATCTTCTCAACATTACTGCTATTAGTTTTTAATTTGTCAGATCAGCAATATTTTTTCCAGCCAAATCAATTTTATCCTACCTGGCCCAAATGGGATGAAAATTTAGCAATCCAACTATTATCTACCACTATGGTATTATTATTTGCGCCAAAATTTTTCAGTTACGGCATTATTATTGCTAAAACAGGCGCTAAAGAGGTAGGTGGAATCTTTAAATTGACCCTATCTATATTTATTGAAATGATATGGTCAATGATTTTAGCGCCGATACGGATGATCTTTCACAGTAAATTTGTAATAAAAGCCTGGTTAGGGAGTAAAGTACAATGGAAATCACCTTCCAGAAACGATGATACCTTAACTTGGGGGGAATCGTTCTATTTTTGTTGGCCTCTTTCATTATTAGGCATAGTTTGGTTATGTATTATTATCTGGTTAAATCCGCAATTTACATTATGGTATATCGCCATACTTATCCCGTTAACCATTTCACCACTGGTCATTAGGGTATCGGGCTTATCAAGTATTGGTATCAAAGCGCAAAAAGCAGGTTTGTTTTTAACCCCTGAAGAAACACACCCAGCAAGAGCGGTAACACTTACAGGTGAGTATTTGGTTAAAACTGAAGCAAATATTGTTGAACATGGTTTTATAATGGCATTAGTTGATCCTTTGTATAATGCATTAGCTTGTGCATTATCCACATCGCGCCATTTATCTAATGTAAAAAATCAGCAAAAACGTAGTGAACTGATTGAACAATTTGAACAGGTTGATTTAGCAAAAATCAATAAAGAACAACAATTAGCAATTTTAGAAGACCCAATTATTCTTTCTGCACTTCATCGTCATATTTGGCAACAGCAAGAAAAATACGACAATTTATTCACTTTGTGGCAAAATGAACGCCAGTAATAAAAAATAGGGCATTAGCCCTATTTTCTTTTTTTAGTAACTAATCAAAATCCATGGATATTTTTTTATGACTTGGCAACCTTCCTCATCTATCAATAATTTACTTAAGCGCGCGAAAATTATTTCACAAGTACGACAATTTTTTGCTGATCGCTGTATATTAGAAGTCGAAACGCCGACATTGAGCCAATATGCTGTTACAGATGTACATTTAAGTTCATTTTCTACAACATTTTTTAAACCAGGTGAATTTGACGAACAACTTGGACGAAAGATGTCTTTAATCACCAGCCCTGAATATCATATGAAACGTCTACTTGCCGCTGGTAGTGGTCCAATCTTTCAAATATGCAAATGCTTTCGTAATCATGAAGAAGTTGGTCGTTTTCATAATCCAGAGTTTACCATGCTCGAATGGTATCGTATACAGTATGATATGATGCAAATGATTAACGAAGTCGATGACCTATTACAAACTATTTTAGACTGTGAGCCGGCTGAACGAGTCTCGTACCAAAAGGCGTTTCAACGTCATTTAAATATTGATCCACTAGAAGCCGATCACGCGACATTAGTAAAAGCCATTAACCAACTTGATATTGGTATTAATGTTGATGATTATGACAAAGATGGGCTATTACAATGCTTATTCACTTTTGGTGTAGAACCCCATATTGGACTTGAAAAACCGATTGCAGTGTATCACTTTCCCGCATCCCAAGCCGCATTAGCTGCAATTAGTAGTGAAGATCATCGTGTAGCTGGCCGTTTCGAGTTTTATTATAAAGGGGTTGAGCTTGCCAATGGTTTTAAAGAGTTAACTAATTCACAAGAGCAAAGACAACGTTTTGAGCAAAATAATTTAGATCGCTCTAAACAAAATCTACCTCAACAAAATATCGATATTGAATTACTTGCCGCCATGGAGTCAGGTTTACCGGATTGTGCAGGCGTTGCTATAGGCTTAGATCGTTTAATCATGTTAGCCCTCAATTCAACGACCTTAGATGACGTTATATCGTTCACTTTTGATAGGGCTTAAACCATGCTCGGAACTTTAGGTTTAACTCAATGGGTTGCTATCATCATGACTGTGATAGCATTGATATTATTAATTGTAGTGATTAAATCTAAACTCACTATAAATAATATAAATCAATTATTTGAATTGCAACTGTCGCAAAAAAATCATGAAAGTCAATCTTTGACTGAAAAGTTACAACAATTAGAAAATGAACTCAATCAATATCGTCTACAATATGTGACACAAAATGCAACTATTACTGAGCTAAAAACCCGTTTGGAAGAAACGAAAAGCTCAGCTTATGAAAAGCAATCAATTCTTGAGCAAAGTGAGCAGCGGCTAACAACTCAGTTTGAGAATTTAGCTAATCGAATTTTTGAGCAAAGTGGTAAAAGAATAGAACAACAAAATAAGCAAAGCCTTGATTATTTACTTTCTCCGCTAAAAGAGCAATTAGAAGGATTTAAAAAGCAGGTACAAGATAGCTTTGGTCAAGAGGCAAAAGAACGCCATACCTTGACGCATGAAATCCGTAATTTGCAACAACTTAATGAGCAGATGACAAAAGAGGCCAACAACCTAACTAACGCTTTGAAAGGTAATAATAAAACCCAAGGTAATTGGGGCGAATTTATTTTAAGTCAAATACTTGATAATTCAGGGCTAAGAGAAGGTTATGAATATGATACACAAGTTAATTTGACCAATGAAAACAATCTGCGATTGCAACCAGATGTTATCGTTCACTTACCACAAGGTGGAGATGTGGTCATTGACTCGAAAGTAACACTTGTTGCTTATGAACGTTATTTCAATAGCGATGATGATACGATTAAAAGTAAATCAATGGCTGAACATTTAGCCGCTGTACGTAATCACCTAAAACAACTAAGCCAAAAAGATTACCATAAACTTAATGGAATTAATTCGTTAGATTATATTTTAATGTTTATTCCTGTTGAGCCAGCGTTTTTATCGGCCATTGATCATGATCCTGCGTTGATTAACGATGCTTTAAAAAATAATATTATGATAGTCAGTCCAACCACATTATTAGTTGCTTTACGTACGATTCATAACTTATGGCGCTATGAATACCAAAACCGCAATGCTGAATTAATTGCCGACAAAGCAAGTAAATTATATGATAAAGTTCGTGGTTTTATTGAAGATATGGAAAACTTAGGAAATTGCCTTGATAAAGCTCAGCAAACTTATCAAAATTCGTTAAATAAACTATCCAAAGGACGTGGTAATATAATTGGACAAATTGAACGTTTTCGTGAAATGGGCATCGAAGTTAAAAAACCGATCAATCCTGATCTAGCTTTAATATCGAAAGATGAAGTAGATAGTGAAAACGAAGATTAACTGTTATTGTCAAATAATCTTAAATTGTGAATACCATGAGTTATTATGTTATTAAATTTTCAGAGGAAACACATATTTCAGCATAAAAATAACCTTATTTATCCTTATTGAAATTATGTGTACACTCATTTACGCAAAAAAGGAAGCGCATATGGCAAAAAAACCAGTGACAGAACCAAGTTTTGAACAAACACTTAAGCAACTTGAAGCGATTGTTTCACAACTGGAAAATGGTGATTTACCATTAGATGAAGCATTAAATGAGTTTGAAAAAGGGGTTAAATTAGCCCGAACGGGGCAAAAACAATTACAACAAGCAGAGCAACGTATTCAGATATTATTAGCTGAAAATAGTGATGCGCAGTTGTCTGAATTCTCAATTAATCATGATGAATAATCTTAATGTATTACAAGAACGGATTAATTCGTTTTTAGCAGCCTACATTTCGCAGTTTCCTTGTTCCGAATTACAACAAGCAATGCGTTATAGCTTGTTAGCAGGGGGTAAGCGAATTAGGCCTATTCTAGTTTATTTAACAGGACAGATGTTTAGTTGTTCACTCGCTAAGCTTGATGATGCGGCGGCAGCCATTGAAGCAATACATACCTATTCGTTAATCCATGACGATTTACCCGCTATGGATAATGATGATTTACGTCGAGGCAAACCAACTTGTCACATAAAATTTGGGCAAGCGCAGGCAATATTAGCCGGCGATGCCTTACAAACGTTAGCATTCACTATACTCTCTGAAAGCCAACACATTAATGACCAAACTAAAATTTCAATGATTGCTGAACTAGCCAAAGCTAGCGGATTAAATGGCATGTGCATTGGACAGTCACTGGATTTACAAGCTGAACATCAAACGGTAACACTTGAGCATTTACAACAAATACACAATTATAAAACTGGTGCACTAATCAAAGCAGCCGTCCGACTTGGTGCGTTGGCATGTGGAGAAGACAGTAAACCTTACTATGCCATGTTAGACAGTTATGCTCAAGCAATTGGGTTAGCGTTTCAAATTCAGGATGATATTTTAGATATAATCGGTGAACAAGCAATTATGGGCAAACCTCAAGGTTCAGATATCGCGCAAGAAAAGAGCACGTATCCCGCTTTAATTGGACTACAATCAGCAATAAAAATGACCCAAACGTTGTATGACCAAGCTATCGATAGTCTTAACCAAATACCTTATGATAGCCAACCATTACAAAAACTGGCTGATTTTATTATTAATCGTAAAAGTTAAACAATAGCTCAATGATGACAATGAATTTGGATAATTATCCGTTACTAAAAACCATCAACTCGCCAGAAGATTTAAGACGATATCCTTTGTCTCAATTACCCGAAATTTGTCGCGAGTTAAGACAATTTTTACTTGATAGCGTTAGCAAATCGAGCGGTCATCTTGCATCCGGATTAGGTGTTATTGAGTTAACTGTTGCATTACATTATGTATATTATACGCCCTTTGATAAGGTTATATGGGATGTTGGGCATCAAGCTTATCCACATAAAATTTTAACTGGTCGCCGTGATAAGATGCTCACGATTCGACAAAAAGATGGATTACATCCATTTCCTCATCGTGAGGAGAGTCTATATGACGTATTAACAACCGGTCACTCATCTACATCGATTAGTGTTGCGCTTGGAATAGCTATTAGCGAGCAAAAAAAACAATCAGGGCAAAAAGTTGCCGCAGTTATTGGTGATGGAGCATTAACTGCAGGCATGGCGTTTGAAGCCATGAACCATGCCGGGCATATTAAGCCAGATATGTTAGTGATTGTTAATGATAATGACATGTCAATTTCTGAAAATACAGGTGCGCTTAATCAACATCTAACCCAAATTTTATCAAGTAAAGCTTATGCCTCTTTTCGTGAAAGTGGTAAGCGAGTACTTGCCAATATTCCACCACTTAAAGAGTTATTTAAAAAAACGGAAGAACATTTAAAAGGATTAGTCACGCCAGCTATTTTATTTGAAGAACTTGGCTTTAATTATATAGGCCCCGTTGATGGGCATGATGTTGAAAATTTAGTTCTCACATTGCAAAAAGTGCGTCAACTAAAAGGACCACAACTACTTCATATTATTACCAAAAAAGGCAAAGGATATGCGCCAGCTGAACAAGATCCAACATTATGGCATGGCGTCCCTAAATTTAACCCAGTTGACGGAACTTTGCCTAAAACCAACAACGTTGCCCCAACTTATTCACAAGTCTTTGGTGATTGGTTATGTGAAATGGCAAAGCATGATAAACAGCTAGTTGCAATAACGCCAGCTATGGGTGAAGGATCAGGCATGACAAAATTTGCTGATCAATACCCTGATCAGTTTTTTGATGTCGCCATTGCAGAACAACATGCTGTCACGCTGGCAACAGGATTTGCAATTAGCGGTTTTAAACCTGTAGTTGCCATATACTCAACATTCTTACAACGCGCTTATGATCAAGTTATTCATGATGTTGCCATTCAAAATTTACCCGTACTATTTGCTATTGATCGAGCTGGGATTGTTGGCGCTGATGGTGAAACACATCAAGGTGCATTTGATCTAAGCTTTTTACGCTGTATACCCAATTTTGTTATTATGACACCAAGCGATGAAAACGAATGTCGGCAAATGCTCTATACCGGTTATTTACATCATGGCCCTGCTGCTGTGCGTTATCCTCGTGGTGAAGGTATTGGTGCTTTATTAAAACCGTTACAAACAATACCGTTAGGTCAGTCAAAATTGTGCCGTGAAGGGCAAAACATAGCTTTACTCAATTTTGGCACATTACTGCCTGAAGTTTTACAGGCAGCCAACCAAATTAATGCTACAGTCATAGATATGCGCTTTGTAAAGCCATTGGATGAAAAAGTCCTTTTGCACATTAGCCAAACACATAATATACTGGTCACCGTTGAAGAAAACAGTATCAAAGGCGGAGCTGGTAGTGGCGTCTGTGAATTTTTATTATCGAAAAAAATAAAATGTGATATTTTAAATATTGGGTTACCTGATAAGTTTATTGCGCAAGGATCACAAACTGAGGTTCGCAATGAACTGGGTTTAAACTGTGAACATATTATCAAAAAAATTAATAATTTTATAAAACAATAGGTTAAATATGGAAACTAAAGCTGTCACTATTCAAATTTTTGGACGTACTTTAAAATTTAATTGTCCGGTTGATGAAGTTGACGCACTCGCTAATGCCGCAAAAGACTTAGATGCGCGCTTAAATAATTTACGTGAAAAGTCATCACAAATAAGTAGTGAACAACTCATTATGACCGCAGCACTGAATATTTCTTACGAACTAACAAAAGAAAAAGAAAAAAGTAATGAATTCAGTGATAGATTAAAAATGTTACAACAATTACTTGATTCAGCTTTAAATGGCAACAATTAATGGTTTTAATTGTAAATTTAATCAAAACGATCTTGTATCATTTGTTAATTTTAGTAATATTATACCCATCTCTGAGATGTTCGCGATATGGGTTAGTCCCCTGAGCCGATATTCTTTACTTTAGAACGGTGTGATTTTCAATTGGTGTGTATGCCTTATTGATAAGGAAACCTAAAAATTGGAACATGCTGTTCACCTTGAACCTTGGGTTCAAGGGTTACGACCCTAACGACATCTTGGAGTGCCTTTCATTGTTTTGACTTTGTAGTGGTAATTGATGAACATTAGACAGATTATCCGTCAAAAAAGACGGCAATTATCCCACCATGAACGCCAAGTTGCCCAGCAAAATATTTATCATAAAATTACCCATCATGCCGATGTTAATTCAGCTCAAAATATAGCGATATTTCTACCATTTGATGGAGAAATCGATACGCTACCAATAATCGAATACCTCTGGCAACAAAATAAATCTGTTTATTTACCCATTATTCATCCATTTGTGAAAACACATTTATTGTTTTTACACTACACCCCAAATACGCCTTTATTAAAAAATCGGTTTGGTATTTTACAACCGGCTTTAAACGTTTCAACTGTCATACCGTATCAAAAACTTGATATTATCTTTACGCCATTGGTTGCATTTGATGAACGAGGATACCGAATGGGAATGGGCGGTGGCTATTATGATAGGCTACTTGAAAACTATCCAAGTTACAATATTAAACCTATTGGACTCGCTTTTGCTTGTCAAAAAGTCGAAAAAATCAATAATCAACCTTGGGATGTTCGATTGCCTGAAATTATTTATGCTTAACTGATAACCAAGCCCAAAGGATAAATACGAATCATTCGCATTATTACCCCAAAAAACATCAATTTATTTTATTTATCTATGATAAAAACCAAATTTAGCGATATAATAATTTAGCGTTAACTTTTTATCATGCACTACCGCCCTATTCTTTTGTCTTTTGAGCCAATATTTAATTCCAAATGGAGATAAATATTCTTGAAAGCACGTTATAAATATTTAAAAAGGAGTATTGCAATGTCAGAAAATAAAGTATTAACCACCAACAACGGCGCACCAATTGCCGATAATCAAAATTCTCGCACTGCTGGTCCTCGAGGCCCTGTATTACTCGATGATTACCAACTTATCGAAAAACTAGCCCAATTCAATCGCGAAAATATTCCTGAGCGTCGAGTCCACGCCAAAGGATCGGGAGCACACGGTACTTTTACAGTAACAAATGATATAACAAAATATTCATTTGCCAGTATATTTGCTAATGTTGGAAAACAAACACCTGTTTTTGTGCGATTTTCAACCGTAGGCGGTGAACGTGGTTCTTCTGATACAGCCCGCGATCCACGTGGTTTTTCAGTAAAATTTTACACAGATCAGGGTAACTGGGATATTGTTGGCAACAATACACCAGTATTTTTTATTCGTGATGCAATTAAATTCCCGGATTTTATTCATACCCAAAAACGTGATCCCAAAACAAACCTAAAAGATCCGCAAATGATGTGGGATTTTTGGTCCTTATCACCAGAATCACTTCATCAAGTGACCATTTTATTTTCTGATAGAGGAATTCCTGATGGTTACCGCCATATGCATGGGTATGGTAGTCATACTTATAGCCTTATCAATAAAGATGGGGTAAGAACTTGGGTGAAGTGGCATTTCAGAACTGAACAAGGAATTAAAAATATTGATCCTAAAAAAGCCTCAGAAATGGACGGAACTAATCCTGATTCAGCTCAAGAAGATCTATTCAAGGCGATTGAAAATGGCGACTATCCAAAATGGCGGCTTTATATGCAAGTGATGACTGAAGAACAAGCCGATCAACATCCAGAAAACCCTTTTGATGTGACTAAAGTTTGGTCACAAAAACAGTATCCATTAATCGAAGTCGGTGTAATGGAACTGAATCGAAACCCTGAAAATTATTTTGCTGAAGTCGAACAAGCCGCTTTTGAACCAAGTAATATAGTACCAGGAATAGGTTTATCTCCGGATAAAATGTTACAAGGTCGAGTTTTTGCTTATGCCGATGCTCACCGTTATCGAATTGGTACGAATTATCAACAATTACCTATAAATGCACCAAAATGTCCGGTACATAATTATCAGCGTGATGGCGCAATGCGTTTTCACAGCCCAGATAATGCGCCGAACTATGAACCGAATAGCGTTGATAGTGCACCTAAAGAGCAACCACAATATGCCTACCCGCCTATGCATGTCCCGGCAGGCACAATGGATAAGCATGATCATCGTGTTGATGGTGATTATTATTCACAACCAAGAGCATTATTCAATTTAATGAAACCAGATCAAAAACAGTTATTAATTGATAATATTGTTGGGTCGATGAAAAATGTTGATCGCAATATACAAATTCGTCAATTAAAACATTTTTACAAAGTTCATCCCGATTATGGGCAAGGTGTCGCTAAAGGTCTCGGTATTGATGTTAATTTAATCAAAGATTAACTTCATAAACAAGAAAAGCCGACGTAATAACGTCGGCTTTTTTATTTTTCAGATAACATGAACATTATTGAATAATAAACGTTGTTACAAATATCTATAAAAAAATGAATTAACTTGATTAAAATTATTTAGCTTTATTTTTTTTAGTTAATTTTTTTAAGATAATCGACATTAATGGTCGATGGCATTTATATATCATATCAGGTGAAACCATAATCAATTCGGCAAGTGGTACTGTCCAATCGGGTTTGTCGGTATTGTCTAAATGTTTATCATCGATTGGAATCTCAATAGTATAACGCTGCGTATTGGCAAATAGCTGTTGTTTTTTAGCAATATCATTATCATCTTCATCACTCAGCATTTTACAATTATCAAGGATTTGCTGGGCGAAGATATCTGGCCAATTTTCTACGACATTTTTCATTTGCACATAATCAGAAATGTGTCTTAGCATGTCACGAAACAGTAGCAAATAGACCATTTGGACATTACGCCCCGATAAACTTGCTATCTGCTCGTCAGTTAGCGCTTTATTGATAACACTTGGACCCCATTTAAAAAACAGCGTATCTTTGTACATGTTTACAATCGGTTTTATTCGACGGTACTGTGTTTTAACTAGCTTATCAATTTCATGTGAAATTTGCAGAGTTGGGTAACCAACTCTGTTACGTCCATTAAGATCCCGCTCAGACAGCGATTTTTGCTGTTTTTTGGGCAAGAGTTTTTTTAACAATCCTAACATATTGTCATCCTTGTGATTGTTCTTTTTGCCGAACAATTTCGAACAGACAAACGCCAGTAGCGACCGATACATTTAGCGATGAGACAATTCCTGCCATCGGTATACTCACAAGTTCGTCACAATGTTCTTTCGTCAATCGACGCATGCCTTCTCCTTCTGCGCCCATGACTAAAGCAAGAGAGGTGGGTTTAGTAAAAAAATTGGTTTGATAAAGTGTTTTATCTGCTTCACCAGCAGTACCCACAATCCAAACTTGATATTCATCTTGCAACATACGCATTGTACGCGCTAAATTGGTCACCCTAACCACCGGCACACTTTCAGCCGCACCACAAGCAACTTTTTGTGCTGTAGAGTTTAGCGAAGCGGAGCGATCTTTAGGCACAATAATAAAATTAACGCCAGCAGCATCAGCCGTTCGTATACAGGCGCCTAAATTATGCGGATCAGTGACACCATCTAAAATCAATATAACAGGATTCAATTCTTGTTCCATCAACAATGGAATATCGTTTTCTTGATAACTTCGACAAGGTTTTACCATAGCTAAAATACCTTGATGGACACCGTTCTTAGATTTTTCATCAAGCCATTGACGGTTAGTTATTTTCACCGGTAAAGCTAACTGTTCAAGCTGATGAACCAGTGAAATAAGGCGTTTATCTTCTCGACCTTTAATAATAAATACTTCAATAATTCTTTCCGGCGCACGGGTAAGCAGTGCTTCAATGGCATGAATGCCATAAACTGTTTCACTCATCTATTTGCTACTCTTTTTTCGTTTATTACTGGTTTTTGACTTTGCTCGTTTACTGTTTTTATTTTTAGGTTTACTTTCAATTTTACTTTGAGATTTTTCACTATTTTTACTGGTGGATTTTGTACTTTTGCGCTTAACAGGTCGATCAATTTTTGGCTTTTTCTGTTCTTGTTTCGATTTAGTCTTCGCTGTTTTACCTTGACGCATTGGTTTATTATTGCTGCCTACCAATGAAAAATCAATTTTACGCTCTTCTGGATTGACATTATCGACTTTAACTTGAACTTTATCGCCCAGACGATAACTGTAACGAGTATTTTCACCAATTAAACGATTACGTGATGGATCAAAAATATAATAATCGTTTTCTAGCGAGGATACATGAACCAAACCATCAATAAACAGATCATCTAAACGGACAAAAAATCCAAAATTAACCACACTTGAAATCGTGCCATTAAATACTTCACCAACATGATCTTGCATATAATCGCATTTAAGCCAATCAACAACATCGCGTACTGCTTCATCAGCTCGCCGTTCAGTCATGGAGCAATGTTCACCAAAATAGAGCATTTCATTCATAGTATAACGGTGCCCACCAGTTTTACTGGTTTTATCAAGCTCATTGGCTAAAATCCATTTAATCGTGCGGTGCAATAATAAATCAGGATAGCGACGAATTGGCGAAGTAAAATGCGCATATTCATCTAACGCTAAACCAAAATGACCTCGATTTTCGGGATCATAGATAGCCTGCTTCATGGAACGAAGTATCACCGTTTGTAGCATTTCATGATCAGGACGTTCTTCAATTGCTAACATCAATTGGGCAATATCTTTAGATTTAGGATTGGTTCCGCCACCCAGTGATACGCCTAATTCGCTTAAAATACTTCGCAAATTATTCATGCGATCTTCATCGGGTTTATCATGGACGCGAAACAGTGAAGGCACGTTTGCCTTAATAACCAATTTGGCTGCTGCTACATTAGCTAAAATCATGCACTCTTCAATAATTTTATGGGCAACATTGCGCTGCACGAGCTCAATACTTTCAATACGTTTATCGGCATTAAAAATAAATTTTGGCTCTTCTGACTCAAAACCTATCGCACCACGTAAGACTCTTGAATTATCGAGCACATTATATAATCCATAAAGATTTTCTAGATGAGGGACTAAATCATGATAATGTTCTTGTAACTCGCGATCACCTTCTAAAATTTTAGCTACTTTAGTATAGGTTAGCCGAGCATGCGAATTCATCACCGCTTCATAAAATTGATAACTTGTTAATCGACCTTTGTTCGATACCGTCATTTCACAAACTAAACATAACCGATCAACTTGTGGATTAAGTGAGCAAAGTCCGTTAGATAACGCTTCAGGTAACATTGGCACAACACGTGACGGAAAATAAACCGAGGTACCACGTAAACACGCTTCTTTATCAAGTGGTTTACCGGGACGAACATAGTAACTAACATCTGCAATGGCGACCCATAATCGATAGCCTCCACCTCGATTTTTTTGACAATATACCGCATCGTCAAAATCACGAGCATCTTCACCATCGATAGTCACTAAAGGAAGCTCTCGTAAGTCTTTTCGACCTTTTTTCGCACTTTCAGGAACGTGATCGCTAAATTTGCTCACTTCTTTTTCGACAGGTTTTGGTAATTCATAAGGAATTTCATGATTACGTAGTGCGATGTCGATAGCCAGATTGGTCCCCATGATTTCACCAAGAACCTCTTTAATAATACCGACTGCTTTTTGGCGGCGTTCAGGGCGTTTTTGCAACTCAACCACCACCACTGCGCCCATACGCACAGTGAGATTAGGTTTGCCTGCAATTAAAATATCGAAGTTTAAACGGCTATCATCCGGTACTACAAACCCAACACCTTGTTCAATAAAATAACGTCCGACAATTTGGTTACTACGAGGTTCTAAAATACGAACAACACGCGCTTCTGTTTTTCCACGATATTGATTACCCATAGGTTGAGCTAAAATAACATCACCTTGCAGTACCTTTTTCATCTGATCCGGCGATAAAAAATAATCCTCAGGCTGTCCTTCTACACGCAAAAAACCAAACCCATCACGATGCGCAATGACACTGCCTTTAACCATCGCAAATTTTTCTGGCAAGGCGTAGCATTTACGGCGAGTAAATACGACTTGTCCATCACGCTCCATTGCGCGCAAACGACGATGTAACGCGACTTTTTGCTCTTCGTTTTTAATTGCAACAGCCTGCGCAATTTTCTCTAAACTTGCGGGTTTGGCTTCTTTAGTTAAATAATCTAAAATAAGTTCGCGGCTCGCTATGGGAGATTCATATTTTTCTGCTTCTCGATCAAAGAAGGGATCTTTTATCATAAGGGATATCCGGTGATCTAATATTGCTGTTAGCATAACATAGAGTGGTATAACTTAAAATGAACATTATTGATCAGGCAAGAATAATCTTTACCTACCTCACTGAATAAAAATAGAAGTGTTTCTATTGATTTTATTTGATTTTTTTAAAGTTATTACTATGATTTTTTTAGTATGTTTTTTTATTTTGCCTACATTAAAAATATGGCGCTGTTATTAGCGCCATCATTGTATAGTGTCATTTATTGGTTAAGCTTTTCTCGTTCAATTGCCCGATAACCAATATCTTTACGATAAAAACAACCATGCCAATAAATATCTTTAATTTGTTCATAAGCGCGCTTCTGCGCTTCAAGCACAGTATTACCTAAAGCTGTTACGCAAAGCACTCGACCACCATTGGTATAAACTCGTCCTTTTTCTAAACTGGTGCCTGCGTGAAATATTTTACAATCTTGAGTTGATTCTGTCGGTAAACCAAGAATGACATCTTGGGTATTATATTCACCAGGATAACCACCGGCGGCTAATACTACCCCCAATGCTGGTCTTGGATCCCATTTCGATTTGACGGTATCTAATTTACCCTCGACAGCTGCAAGGCAAAGTTTCACTAAATCAGATTGCAGTCGCATCATAATAGGTTGCGTTTCAGGATCACCAAATCGACAATTAAATTCAATGACTTTAGGGTTGCCTTCTTTGTCAATCATTAACCCAGCATATAAAAAGCCAACATAAATATTACCTTCCTCAGCCATACCATTGATTGTCGGGTAAATAATTTGATCCATCACTCGGCTGAAAACTTCATCAGTAACAACAGGGGCGGGAGAATAAGCGCCCATACCACCAGTATTTAAACCAACATCACCATCCCCAACACGTTTATGATCTTGGCTCGTTGCCATAGGTTCAACATTTTTACCATCAACCATGACAATAAAGCTGGCCTCTTCACCTTCTAAAAACTCTTCAATGACAACTCGGTGCCCGGCATCACCAAAGGCATTTCCCGCTAGCATATCGCGCACCGCATCTTCAGCTTCTTTTATTGTCATTGCAACAATCACCCCTTTACCTGCCGCAAGTCCATCGGCTTTAATAACAATTGGCGCGCCTTTTTGACGAATATATTCAATGGCTGGTGTAACTTCGGTAAAATTTTGATACTCTGCAGTAGGTATATGATGCCTGGCTAGAAAATCTTTAGTAAATGCTTTAGATCCTTCTAATTGTGCGGCAGATTTTGTTGGACCAAAAATTTTTAATCCTGCTTTTTGAAAGCTATCTACCACACCTATCACTAATGGGGCTTCAGGTCCGACAATGGTTAAATCGATGTGTTCTTGCTGTGCAAAATTTAACAATCCCCCAACGTCCGTTGCTTTAATGTTAATATTTTCTAAATTCGGTTCAAGCGCAGTGCCTGCATTGCCGGGTGCAACAAAGACTTTTGAAACTAATGGTGATTGTGCTACTTTCCAAGCTAGAGCATGTTCACGCCCACCATTACCAATGACTAAAACTTTCATAAAAGATCCTTTAAAAACTTTAAGCTAAAAAGCGAGGTGAAATTTGAGTTTTTGCAAACTGAGTTTAGCACGCTCTTTTCTCGTGACATTGTATTGTCTTGTTATTCAATTATTAGTGTCTAAAATGACGCATATGGGTAAAAATCATTGCAATATTATGTTCATCTGCTGCCTGTATGACTTCGTCGTCACGAATCGATCCACCCGGCTGAATCACACAGGTGACGCCCACCGCTGCGGCTGCATCAACGCCATCTCGAAATGGGAAAAAAGCATCAGAGGCAACAACGGAACCTGCAACTTGTAAGTTTTCATCTTGCGCTTTAATTCCTGCAATTTTTGCTGAGTATACTCGACTCATTTGCCCCGCACCAATACCTATTGTCATATTATCCTTGGCATAAACAATTGCATTTGATTTAACAAATTTAGCCACTTTCCAACAAAATAGTGCATCTGAAAGTTCTTTAGCTGTTGGTTTTCGTTTAGTTACTACAGTCAATTGAGTTTCATCAACTGTGCCTAAATCACGCTCTTGCACCAAAAGTCCACCGTTTACTCGTTTAAAATCTAAGCTGGCTTTCGATGATGTTGATAATTTTCCGGATTCTAATACACGCACATTTTTCTTAGTTTGTGTAATCGCTAACGCCTCTTGCGTCACTGATGGCGCAATAATGACTTCAACAAATTGTTTATCAACAATAGTTTGTGCTGTTTTAGCATCTAACGTTCGATTAAAAGCGATAATGCCACCAAATGCCGACGTCGGATCAGTTTTAAATGCATTTAAATACGCGGTTAAAATATTATCACTCACCGCAACACCGCAAGGATTAGCGTGTTTTACAATCACACAAGCTGGTTCAGCAAATGATTTTACACATTCAAAAGCTGCATCTGTATCTGCAATATTGTTATACGAAAGTGCTTTACCTTGTAGTTGTTTAGCGGTTGCAATTGAAGACTCTTGGATATCTTCTTCAATGTAAAAAGCCGCTTTTTGATGAGCATTTTCGCCATAACGCATGTCTTGTTTCTTAATAAATTGCAGATTGAGTGTTCGAGAAAATTCACCAGAAGGTTCATCGGTTTCACCATAATAAGGTGGCACCAGTCTTCCAAAATAATTAGCAATCATGCCATCATATTTAGCGGTATGTTCAAAAGCTTTAATCGCCAAATTAAACCGGTATTCGAAAGTCAGTGAATTTTGCTGTTTATCGAGCATATTAATAATTGTCGCATAATCACCACAATCAACAACAATAGCCACATCTTTGTGATTTTTAGCAGCAGATCGCACCATAGTTGGTCCACCAATATCAATATTTTCAACCGCATCTTGCAAGGTACAATCGGCTTTAGCCACGGTTTGAGCAAAAGGATATAAGTTAACCACAACCATATCGATAGGTTCGATGTGATGATTTTGCATTATTTGATCATCTATGCCACGTCGACCTAAAATTCCGCCATGAATTTTTGGGTGTAACGTTTTAACTCGTCCATCCATCATTTCAGGAAAACCCGTATAGTCAGATACTTCCGTTACCGGTATTTGATTTTCGATTAGCAATTTAGCGGTACCACCAGTGGAAAGGAGTTCTATTTTTCTAGCTGATAATGATTTGGCAAATTCAATGATTCCGGTTTTGTCAGAAACGCTTAATAAAGCGCGACGGATAGGACGATACTGCTGCATGAAAGGCTCCGAAGTTGATATTCTACATCCAAGTCAGTGAAGTGGTTATTATATATAAAACAAGGGTAGATGTTTAGTACTAAGTTTCTAAAAAGCCATCAAAAATTTTTAACCATAATATTTGAACTTGATCACATAACTGAGATTTTCCTGTCAATTGCGGCTTTGCTCACTTTATTTTTTTTATTTTTAGTAATAATGTTATGCGTAACTGTTATGCATAACATTATTATGGAAAGGGAGAAAAATATGCAATCTTTATTCGATTTAAAAGGCAAACGCGCTTTAATTACTGGTTCGGCTCAAGGTATTGGCAATTTATTAGCTAAAGGGTTGGGACAATATGGTGCCAGTATCATCATCAATGATATTACCGATGAAAGAGCAAAAAATGCTGCAACACAATTAGTCCAACAAGGTATTGATGCAGTCGGTATTGGTTTTGATGTGACGAACTCAAGTTCAGTTAAACAAGCAATTGATGATATTGAACAAAACATCGGACCAATCGATATCTTAATCAATAATGCGGGTATTCAACGGCGTCATCCATTTACAGAATTTCCTGAAGCGGATTGGGACGCCATTATTAATGTTAATCAAAAAGCGGTGTTTTTAGTATCACAGCA
>CALYPO010000006.1 GCA_945276085.1 uncultured Gilliamella sp. | reverse complement strand
GTATAGGTAGTTTATAAAGCCTGTAAATAGCGCCGAGCCTTTGCCATCGAGTTCACTAACATATATAGTGTAGATAAATATAGCTCAGTTGAGTAAAAATAGTTTGAATTCACAACGATGAGCAGTTATGGGTAACGCGATCAATGCATTGTTTAACTGTAGGGCGGGGTGTTGATAAAATCATTATGCTTTTTTATTTGCATAGCGTTCGACAAACTTTTAAATAGCTTTCTAACTCACTACAGCGTCTTGCAAAAACTTAAACGTTTTTTTAAATAAAAAGAGTATTAAGACTCAGATTTCAGTAAGAAATGCGCTATGCCATAGCGTTATTAACTGCCAAAAAATTCTAAAACATGCCTATAACCAAGTAAGTTAAGTCACTATTATCCAATCAAATGTTACCGCATATTAACGAGCGTTTGTTAAAGTTGAAGTTAGTTGTAAGTAAAAATTCGTATTACTTATTACTGTTATCATCAATCCTGTAATAGGATTTTGATATACACGATCAATATTAGTCGATATAACGTCAACGTTTATTCAAACAATAGAGGATACTTACTTCAAAATAATAAAAGGTGTCATTAGACACCTTTTATTAGTTGGGATAGCTAATTAACTTGCTACATTTATACGCTTCATGTCAGTCATATAGCTACGTAATTTACGACCAATAATTTCAATTGGATGATTACGAATTTCTTCGTTTACATCACGTAATTGTGCATTGTCAACACTACCTTCTGGAATAGCTTTGCCAAGATCACCCGATTGTAACATTGGCATAAATTTTTCTTTTAATAAAGGTATTGCGGCATTAGCAAATAAGTAGTTACCATATTCTGCTGTATCTGAAATAACCACATTCATTTCATACAGGCGTTTACGCGCAATAGTATTAGCTATAAGTGGTAATTCGTGCAATGACTCATAATAAGCTGATTCAGCTAAAATCCCTGATTCGAGCATGGTTTCAAATGCAAGTTCAACGCCTGCTTTGACCATCGCAATCATGACAACACCTTGATCAAAGTAAGCTTGTTCATCAATCTTTCCTTGATATTCAGCCGCTTTTTCAAATGCTGTTTCGCCGGTTTCTTTACGCCATTTTAATAAGTTAGCATCATCATTTGCCCAGTCTTTCATCATCGTTGCAGAAAATTCACCAGAAATAATATCATCCATGTGTTTACGATAAAGATCAGTCATGATAACTTTTAACTCTTTTGCTAGAGCATTAGCGCGTAATTTAGCTGGGTTAGATAAACGATCCATCATTAACGTTATGCCACCTTGTTTTAACGCTTCTGTAATGGTTTCCCAACCGAATTGCAATAATTTACAAGCATAAGCAGGATCAACGCCATCAGCAACAAGTTTATCAAAGCAAAGTAGTGATCCCGTTTGTAACATACCACAAAGAATTGTTTGTTCACCCATTAAGTCTGATTTTACTTCGGCTACAAATGAAGATTGTAAAACACCAGCACGATGACCACCAGTTGCAGCAGCCCACGCTTTAGCAATGGCTAAACCTTCACCTTTTGGATCGTTTTCTGGATGAACAGCGATAAGCGTTGGCACGCCAAAGCCACGTTTATACTCTTCACGTACTTCGGTACCTGGGCATTTAGGGGCAACCATAACAACAGTAATATCCGAACGAATCTTTTCGCCCACTTCAACAATGTTAAACCCATGAGAATAACCCAGTGCAGCGCCTTGTTTCATCAGTGGTTGCACAGCTTTGACAACAGCTGAATGTTGTTTGTCTGGCGTTAAATTAATAACAAGATCAGCTGTCGGAATTAAGTCTTCGTAGGTGCCGACTTTAAAACCATTTTCAGTCGCTTTTTTCCAAGATGCGCGTTTTTCAGCAATCGCCTCTTTACGTAGAGCGTAGGCAATATCTAAACCAGAATCGCGCATATTAAGGCCTTGGTTAAGGCCTTGCGCACCACAACCAACTATAACAATTTTTTTACCTTTCAAAAAATTGGCTTCAGATGCAAACTCGTCACGCGCCATAAAGCGACATTGACCAAGTTGATGTAACTTTTCACGTAAATTTAGAGTATTGAAGTAATTTGACATTGTTCTCTCCATGAGTTGAGTAATTCATAATTGATATGCCCTACACTATATAGTAAATTTTTTATTGCTAAAATTGATATATTTAAAATATTATATTGCATAAATTGCAATATACTTGCTAAGTTTTACGGTTTCTTTTACTCTAAGCCACCTTTTATTTATCGGCAATTTGTATAATATGGATACTCGCTTTAAGCAAGCTAAAAAAGAAGCTAAGTTATCATTGCTGTTAACGGCTATTTACCTCATTGCTTGGATTATTTGCGCTTATTGCGTGGGCAACAAAATAGGCTTTTGGGGTTTACCATTGTGGTTTGAACTATCTTGCATAATGACACCTTTAGCTTTTCTTTTGTTATGTATTATTGTTGTAAAATCTCAATTCAAAGATATCTCTTTAGAACAGACTAAGTGATTCAAACCATGCATTTCGATATTATTTTACCACTGGTTATCTACCTGATTTTTGTATTTGCATTATCGCTCTATGCTTATATAAAGCGAAAAAAGGTCAATCAATTTACCGATTATTTTATTGGTAATCGAACGATGGGTGGCTTTTTACTCGCCATGACACTTGCAGCAACTTATATTAGCGCAAGTTCGTTTATTGGTGGGCCTGGCGCTGCTTATAAGTATGGTTTAGGCTGGGTGTTATTATCCATGATTCAAGTTCCTACTGTTCTGTTATCATTAGGCATTTTAGGTAAAAAATTTGCTATTTTAGCACGTCAATATAATGCTATTACCTTAAGCGATATGCTTTATGCGCATTACAAAAGTAAAACCATTGTTTGGTTTGCAAGTATCGCGTTAATAGTGGCTTTTATTGGCGCTATGACTGTCCAATTTGTCGGCGGCGCACGTCTGCTTGAATCATCAGTAGGTATTCCCTACCATAGCGGATTACTAATATTTGGTATTGGTACCGTTATTTATACGGCTTTTGGTGGTTTTAGAGCAAGTATATTAAATGATGCATTCCAAGGTTTAGTTATGATCATTGGTGCCGTTTTATTGCTTGGCGCGATTATTTATGCAGGCGGCGGCATGACAACGATTATTCATCGACTACAAGAAATTGATCCAGCACTGCTTACACCACAAGGCCCAAACCATTTTATGGATTTTCCGTTTATGGCTTCATTTTGGGTGTTAGTCTGCTTTGGCGTGGTGGGGTTACCTCATACTGCGGTGCGTTGCATGGCGTATAAAGATAGTAAAGCAGTGCATCAGGGAATTATTATTGGTACAATTGTTGTTACAATCATCATGTTAACGATGCACTTATCTGGTAGCTTGGGCCGAGCAATCATTGATGATTTAACAATACCAGATCAAATTGTACCAACATTAATTATTAATGTATTACCGCCTTTTGCTGCGGGGATCTTTTTAGCTGCACCATTAGCTGCGATCATGTCAACAATCAATGCGCAGTTATTGCAAGTATCATCCGTTCTGATTAAAGATCTTTTTTTAAGTATTAAAAGCAATAGCAATTTAAGTGATAAATTATTAACGCGTATTTCAGTTACCATTACCTTTATTTTTGGTGGTTTACTCATTTTTGCCGCTTGGAATCCACCTAATATGATAATTTGGCTAAATTTACTTGCTTTTGGTGGGCTTGAAGCGGTGTTTTTATGGCCTTTAGTACTCGGATTATATTGGAAAAAAGCCAATGCCACAGGGGCACTTTGCTCAATGCTGGCTGGTGCAATAAGTTATACACTATTAGCCAGTTATGATATTAAGTTATTGTCATTCCACCCAATTGTGCCTTCTTTAATTATTGGATTAGTGGTTTTTATTATAGCCAATATGTTTGGCAACAAAGGAAAAAATTATGCCTTGGATTCAACTCAGAATTAATACGACTAATGAATTAGCTGAACAAATCAGCGAACAACTAGAAGAATCGGGAGCTGTATCAGTCACTTTTCAAGATACTTATGACAATCCTGTTTTTGAACCTTTACCTGGTGAAACTAAACTTTGGGGAAACACCGATGTAATCGGGCTTTATGATGCTCAAACAGAGATTAATGAGTTAAAATCGATACTAAATTTAGACCAATATTCTTATAAAATTGAACAATTAGAAGACAAAGATTGGGAACGAGAATGGATGGATAACTTTCATCCTATGCAGTTTGGAAAAAGACTTTGGATCTGCCCAAGTTGGCGAGACGTGCCCGATCCTAATGCGGTTAATGTGATGTTAGATCCCGGTCTAGCATTTGGAACCGGAACCCACCCAACTACAGCATTATGCTTAACTTGGTTAGACGGTCTAGATCTCAACAATAAAATTGTGATTGATTACGGTTGTGGTTCTGGTATTTTGGCCATTGCCGCATTAAAATTAGGCGCAAAACAGGTTATTGGTATCGATATCGATCCACAAGCTATCGAAGCTAGTCGTGACAATGCTGAGCGTAATAATGTTAGCAATAATTTACAGCTTTATCTTGCCAACGATATACCCAATAATTTACAGGCAGATGTTATTGTTGCCAATATTTTAGCCGGACCATTAAAAGAACTCGAACCAAACATAAATAAGCTGGTTAAACCAAGTGGGCTATTGGGATTATCCGGTATTTTGGCATCGCAGGCACAAAGTGTTTGCTTAGCTTATCAAGCACATTTTGAGTTAGATCCAGTTATTGAGCAAGATGAATGGTGCCGTATAACTGGCAAAAAAAAGTAAAAATTTGACATTACCCCTTTTAACTTCGAGAAAAAATGCGTAATATAGCCGGCCTCAATTTGCTTAGCATTGGTGAGGTCAAATTAAAAAACAATTTAATTGCTGCACCAATGGCTGGAATTAGCGATAAACCATTTCGTCATCTATGCTATCAATATGGCGCTGGAATGACAGTATCAGAAATGTTCTTAGCAAATTCAGATGTTTGGCATACAGATAAATCGGCATTACGTATGGTGTCAACAGATGATATTGGTGTGCGAGCTGTTCAAATCGTGGGGTCAGATCCCGACGAAATGGCAAAAGCAGCCGAATTTAATGTCAAACATGGCGCTGAGTTAATCGATATTAATATGGGGTGTCCAGCAAAAAAAGTGAATAAAAAATTAGCGGGATCGGCTTTAATGCAGCATCCGGAGCTAATTAGAAAGATTTTGCAAAAAGTTGTTGGTGCTGTTGATGTACCGGTAACTTTGAAAACGCGGACTGGATGGGATAAAAATCATAGAAATTGCATTGAAATCGCACAAATTGCACAGGATTGTGGTATTAAGGCAATAACCATACACGGAAGAACACGTGCTTGCTTATTCAAAGGTGAAGCTGAATATGAGTCGATTAGAGCAGTAAAACAAAATGTGACAATTCCTGTCATTGCTAATGGCGATATTTGTACACCGGAACAAGCAAAAGATGTTTTTCAATATACGCAAGCTGATGCTATAATGATCGGCCGAGCGGCACAAGGGCAACCTTGGATATTTGAAGAAATTGCATTCTATTTAACACATGGACAGTTAAAAAAAAGAAAAACAATTGATGAAGTGGAGCAAATCGTGTTAACACACCTTGATGACCTTTATCAATTTTATGGAGAATACAAAGGATTACGGATTGCCAGAAAGCATGTAAATTGGTATACCAACTATTATGCTGATAGCGATCAATTTAGGCGCTTATTTAGTGTACTTAGCAATACAAGTGAGCAAGTTAAAACACTAAAAGCATTTTTTAGTCAAATTAGAAACAACCAAAAGAGTTAAAAATACTATGTCAGAACAACGCGTTACAGCTGCAGCACTTAAATTTACAACTGTAAACTCTCAAGACCAAATAACACAAAAACCTTTGCGAGATTCTGTAAAGCAAGCTTTAAAAAACTATTTATCACAACTTAATGGTGAAGATCCTAATGATCTATATGAATTAGTGTTAGCTGAAGTTGAACACCCATTCCTTGATATGGTTATGCAATACACCCGTGGCAATCAAACCAGAGCTGCCAATATGCTTGGTATTAATCGTGGTACTTTACGCAAAAAATTAAAACAATATGGAATGAGTTAATCAACTCTTTATTGATATCTTGTTTTACAATCCAAAAGCGCCGAATCAGGCGCTTTTTTACTATCATGTATCAATCATGATTCAATTGAACTTAACGTTTTTTAGAACAACTTGCTTAAATAAAAATTAGGCAGATAAACGCTTAACTAACGTTGGTGTTAACGTTAAAGTATGCAGTTTATCATTAGGATGATGTAATCGATTTAATAAGGTTTCAACTGCTAATTGTCCTAACTCTTCTTTGGGTTGATGGATTGTTGTCAACGGTGGGGCAATATATTGTGCAATTTCTATATCATCATAACCCATAATAGCAATATCTTCTCCCGCCTTTAAACCATTACGATATAGAGCCTGATAAGCACCAATAGCCATAGCATCATTAGAGCAAAAAACCGCTTGTGGCGGAATTGGCAACTGTAATAAATGCTGCATTGCCACAATGCCGGAAGCGAATCGAAAATCGCCCTGCGCTTCGTAATCTGGCAAAATGGTTAATTGCGCGTCCTGCATCGTTTGACGATACCCTTGAAGGCGCGATTGCGCCTGAGTATTGTTCAATGGTCCGGTAATACAAGCAATACGTTGATAATTCTGTTCAATCAGATACTGGGTCGCTAATGTTGCGCCATAAAATGAATTATCTTGAATCGTATCACACACGCCTTTAAAAGGTGTCCAGTCCATCATGACCATAGGTAACTTAGGATAACGGTCAAAAATTTGTTCCGGAAAAGAGTACGTTTCCGTGCACATAGCTAATAGACCATCAACACGTTTTTGTAACAAATGTTCAATATTGTTGAGCATTCGTTGCTGATCGCCCTCAGTATTACATAAAATTAAATTATAACCGAGTTCATAACAGCTACGCTCGACACCTTGCACTACCTCAGCGTAAAAAGGGTTATTACTTGTGGTGACTAACATGCCAATAGTAAAGGTTTTATTACTTTTTAAACTACGTGCAATTGCTGATGGCGTGTAGTTTAGCTGTTTTATTGCAAACTCAACCTTACTGCGAATAGCTGGACTTACATAGCGATCGTTATTAATAACATGAGAAACGGTTGAAGTAGATACTTTCGCATAATTTGCGATATCTTTCATGGTAGCCAAGTGTTAATTTCTCATTGATAAATGTTGTGATTGAATAAAATTATCGACGTCTTTTCGTGTTGGTACGGATGTTTGTGCACCTGCTTTAGTCACAGATAGTGCCCCAGCTGCATGTGCATAATAAACCGCTTGTTTTAGATCTTTGCCCTCTAGCAACGCGGTAACCAACATTCCATTAAAGGTATCACCAGCACCAATTGTATCAACAGCGTTAACACGAAACCCTGGTACTATTACGCCGTTTTGTGCATGACTCACCCAAGCGCCTTTACTTCCCAAAGTGATAATCACGGTATGGATCCCTTTATCATGTAATAATTGTGCTGCTTGCTGTGCATCTTGCTCGGTAATAATTTTTATACCAGTTAAAAACTCTGCTTCTGTTTCATTTGGCGTAATGATATCAACATGGGCGAGTAATTCATCAGATAATTTTTGTGCGGGCGCAGGATTTAAAATGACTTGTGTATTATTTTGTTTAGCCAACTTGGCAGCTTGCTCAACGGTTGCTAATGGCGTTTCAAGTTGCATTAAAATTGCATCAGCTTTTGTGATATCGTCAGCAAATTGATCTAAATACTCTGGTGTGACAGCAGCATTCGCTCCAGCATATATTGCAATTTGGTTTTCACCTTCTTGATTGACCAAAATAAGCGCAACACCAGTATTTTCTTGGTCGATTACGGCAACAGAACGGGTATCAATATGATCGCTTTGTAGCTGCTTTTTAAAGTTTTTGCCTAAATCATCGTTACCAACAGCCGCAATAAATTGCACATTCGCACCGAGGCGTCCAGCGGCTACGGCTTGATTGGCTCCTTTGCCGCCATACGCGATCTTATAATGTGTACCTGTTAATGTTTCACCTGGTTTGGGAAACTCATTGACATTTAAGATATGATCGATATTGACACTACCAAGTACAATTAATTTTTTACTATTCATATATTTTGTTCCTAATCAACTAGAAATTGGACGCACTCATGCGTCCTTGATAATTTTATTGAGTTATCAGTTTTAATTCTACAGGAATTTTTGCATCAACCTTTTCACCTTTTATTACTTTATCAGCAATTTCAATACCTATTGAGCCGATTTTGTCGGGTTGCTGAGCGACAGTTGCGGCCATTTTTCCGCGTTGTACTGATTTAACACCATCATCAGTACCATCAAAACCAACTACGATAATATCATTACGACCTGCAGTTTGTATGGCGCGCACAGCACCTAATGCCATTTCGTCATTTTCTGCAAATACGGCTTGCACAGCCGGATAAGCAGTTAAAAGATTTTGCATTACGTTCATCCCTTTAGCGCGATCAAAGTCTGCCGGTTGTGCTGTTAAAATAGCCAATTGATTTGCTTGCACAGATTTGACAAAACCCTCACCTCGTTCACGAGAAGCAGATGTCCCAACAATACCTTGCAATTGTATCACTTTGGCATTAGCCCCCAATTTTTCAAAAATAAAGTCACCGGCCATTTTGCCACCAGCAACATTGTCAGAGGCAACATGACTCACTACATCGCCTTTGACTGAAGCACGATCAAGTGTAATAACCGCAATACCGGCTTTATTAGCCGCCAGTACGGCGTTACCAACCGCTTCAGAATCAGTAGGGTTAATCAAAATGATTTTAGCGCCTTTAACAATGGTGTCTTCAACGTTAGCGAGCTCTTTAGCAGGGTTATTTTGTGAATCTAAGACTACTAAGTCGTAACCCAATTCTTTCGCTTTATTTACGGCACCATCTTTTAAGGTAACAAAAAAAGGATTATTCAACGTTGAAACAACTAAAGCGATGCGCTCTTTCGCTGAGGCTTGAAAAGCAATACAAACACTTAGTGCAGAAGCAATCACAGCTGCCATCATTTTTCTAAATTTCATAACTTTCTCCCAAAATAAAATCTCGATTTAATACCCTTATTTATTGGTTTTTTTATCAACTAATACGGCTAATAAAATAACCACTCCTTTTACGATCATTTGGTAGTAGGCATCAACGCCTAGCATATTTAATCCATTATTTAAAAACCCTAAAATTAAAGCCCCCACCAAAGTACCTAAAATTTTTCCTCGTCCACCTGACATACTAGTACCGCCAAGTACCACTGCTGCGATTGCATCCATTTCATAACCTGTCCCTGCTGTAGGTTGTGCTGAAGACAATCGAGCAACCTCAATAGTGCTAGCTAATGCACAAAGTAAACCACTAATTGCATAAACAAGGATTTTAACGCGATCAACATTAATACCTGATAGACGGGTTGCCGCTTCATTCCCACCTAATGCATAAATGTAACGACCCAGACGTGTGTATTTAAGTAAGTACCAAGCTACGATAAAAACAACTGCCATGATAAAAATTGGTACAGGAATCCCCAGTACACGCCCAAATGCAAACCATTCAAATAATTCCGAATTATCATTGGTACCTGTCGAAATTGGGCTACCTTTAGTATAAACTTGCGTTACACCACGTAAAATAAGCATCATAACTAAGGTTGCAATAAATGCTTGTAATTTACCTTTGGCGATAATAAATCCTGAAAAGGTTCCCAATATCCACCCTAAAACTAAGGAAGCAAAAATCGCAATAAATGGCGATATATCCGCCCCAATCAACGAAGCAGTAATGGCGCCAGATAATGCAAAGATTGACCCCACACTCAGATCAATACCCGAAGTTAAAATGACCAAGGTCATGCCCACTGCAATAATGGCATTGATTGAAGTTTGTTGTAAGATGTTAAAAAAGTTGTTTAAGGTAAAAAAGTTATCGCTTAAACAAGAAACAATAATGATTAAAACCAATAAAGTAATTAAGGATTTTTGTTCAATTAATAAATTTTTAAGTTTTTTATTTTGCAACATCAGCGCTCTCCTCTGCTTTGCCAACGGCTGCTGCCATAAGTTTTTCTTGTGTTGCCTGGTTAATTGAAAAATCCCCAGTCACTTTTCCTTCATAGATAACTAAAATACGATCACTCATGCCGAGTACTTCTGGCATATCAGATGAGACTAAAATGACACTTAACCCCTGTTGCTTAAACTGATTAATAAGTTGATAAATCTCTTTTTTAGCGCCAACATCAACGCCACGAGTGGGTTCATCTAAAATTAATATCATCGGTTTAGTCATTAATCCTTTGGCTATAGCAACTTTCTGTTGATTACCGCCCGATAAAAAACCAATGATCTGATTGATAGAAGGGGTTTTTATATTAAACAAGCCGACAAAATCCTCAACGGCTTGCTGTTCTTCGGCTAACTGTAGCTTTCTGAACTTATTGGTAAAATAATTGAGTGCGTTCAGTGACATATTATCTTTAACTGACATGCCTAAAATCAGGCCATCTTTTTTGCGATCTTCCGAAATATAGACAATTCCCTGATTCAAACCATCACGCGGGGAAGCAATTTTTACCGATTTTCCTTGTAATAGTATTTTTCCTGATTCGGCCGGATTAGCACCATAAATCATTTTCATTAATTCTGTTCGTCCCGCCCCCATTAAACCTGAAATTCCCAGTATTTCACCTTCGTGAAGAGCAAAGCTGACATCATTAACGCCTGGACCAATCAAGTTTTTTACTTCTAAAGTAACATTACCTTTAGCAACATTAATTCTGGGATATTGCTCTTCAAGCTTACGCCCGACCATCATCTCAATGAGTGTATCTTCATTTAATTCATCTATTTTTTTTTCACCAACAAATTGACCATCACGTAAAACAGTTACTTCATCACAAATTTCAAAAATCTCTTGTAAACGATGTGAGATATAAACAACACCACAATTTTGTTGCTTAAGTTTTTTGATTACGGTAAAAAGAGAAGTTGTTTCGGTATCGGTTAAAGCATCGGTTGGTTCATCCATAATAATGACTTTAGAATTAAAACTTAGCACTTTAGCAATCTCTACCATTTGCTGTTCACCAATGGATAGATCACTAATTAACCGTCGACTATCATAATCAAGATGAAGTTCGGCTAATAACTTGTCAGCTTCGCTATACGTTTTATGCCAATCTATGCAACCCAATTTATTAGTGAATTCACGACCTAAAAATATATTTTCGGCGATACTCAGTTGTGGTATTAAATTCAATTCTTGGTGAACAATTCCTATGCCCGCTTCTTGTGAGGATTTTGGTCCATGAAAGTTTACTTTGCTACCTAAATAAATAATTTCGCCTTCATCTTTTTGGTATATACCCGTCAACACTTTCATTAAAGTAGATTTACCCGCACCATTTTCTCCAATCAATGCCATGACTTGACCTGCACGCACATTTAAATTAACGCCAGCAAGTGCTTTTACGCCTGGGAAGGATTTATGGATGTTGATAAGCTGTAAAAGATTTTCATTCATAAATTACTCTTTTGTTTGTTTTACAAACGAAGTTAAAAAATCACGCCTGACTGTAAAATGATATTGGCAAAAGGTGTACATTCACCTGTTCGAATAACAGCTTTACAATGATGAGTTTGTTGTTTTAACTGCGCATGACTGACATATAAAATGTCGATACAGTTATGTTGAACCTGCTCTATTTCTTTTATTTGTTCGATGATTTGTTGATGGATGTGGGGATTATGAGCAAGGATTTCTTCCGCTAATATCACCCTTTCGATTTGCATATCATGTGAAACGGTTTGAAAAACTTGCATAAACGTTGGCACACCATAAGTCAATGCTAAATCAATGCGTGGGGTTTCATTAGCAATTGGCAAGCCTGCATCACCTATTGCAATTTGATCGGTATGCCCCATTCTAGCTAAAATTTTAACAATTTCAGAATTAAATAATTGACCTTTACGCATAGTTAAATCCCTGTATTAGTTTAATTATGACGACTATCGAAACGTTTCGATAATGCATCATCTACTTAATAAATGCTGCTGGCAATAGCTAAAATGCAAAGTTGTGATCTTGATCAATGTGAAATGATTCAGCTTTTAATATAGTTTTTTAAATAGTTATAAAAAAGGGAGGAATATGGCCACTTTAACAATAATGGGTTTTGCACTTCATCGAATAGCTTTTTCACTCTTACAATAATAAATCCAACACAGGACAAAACTTATCAATATATAGGTAATGAATTTTTGATAAAAGTTTGCTAGAATAGTGCGATTTTTAAATTATTAATCTGGAGAATTTTATGGCAGGTCATAGTAAATGGGCCAATACCAAACACCGTAAAGCAGCGCAAGATGCGAAACGCGGAAAAATCTTTACCAAAATTATTCGTGAACTCGTAACAGCAGCAAAACTTGGTGGTGGCGATCCAGCGTCTAACCCACGTCTACGTGCTGCTATGGACAAAGCATTATCGAATAATATGACACGTGATACCATGAACAGAGCAATTGCCCGTGGTGTTGGTGGTGAAGATGATACTAATATGGAAACTATCATCTATGAAGGTTATGGGCCTGCTGGTACTGCGGTAATGGTAGAATGCTTAAGTGATAATCGTAACCGTACTGTATCAGAAGTTCGCCACGCTTTTACTAAAACTGGCGGCAACCTAGGTACTGATGGTTCAGTTTCTTACTTATTTACCAAAAAAGGCGTAATTTCATACCCGACTGGAACTGATGAAGATCAAGTCATGGATGCCGCACTTGAAGCGGGTGCTGATGATGTGGTGACTTATGATGATGGTGCAATTGATGTATTTACAACACCTGAATCATTTGGTGAAGTTAAAGATGCACTTGATGCGGCTGGCTTAGTTGCCGAATCGGCTGAAGTTTCAATGATTCCAGCGACAAAAGTTGATCTTGATATTGAATCTGCACCTAAATTATTACGCCTTATCGATATGCTTGAAGATTGCGACGATGTGCAAGAAGTTTATCATAATGGTGAAGTTTCTGACGAGGTTGCAGCAACACTCTAATGGCCATCATTCTTGGCATCGATCCTGGTTCTCGTTTGACGGGTTACGGCGTAATCCAACAAACGGGACGCCAATTAACCTATCTTGGTAGCGGTTGTATTCGAACAGCAGTTGAAGATTTACCTACTCGTCTAAAACGTATTTATGCTGGCGTGAGTGAAATCATACTGCAATTTCAACCTGATATGTTTGCAATAGAACAGGTTTTTATGGCTCGTAACGCTGATTCTGCTTTAAAATTAGGCCAAGCAAGAGGTGCCGCTATTGTTTCGGCTGTTAATAATGATTTACCCGTTTTTGAATACGCTGCGCGTTTAGTTAAACAAAGTGTCGTTGGGACTGGTGCAGCCGACAAAAAGCAAGTCCAACATATGGTGAAATTATTATTAAAGTTACCCGCCAGTCCGCAAGCTGATGCTGCCGATGCGTTAGCTATTGCAATCACGCATGCTCACATTGGGCAACAGCTGATAAAAACCTGTAAATAAAATGATTAAATAATCCTGCTTAACAAATACTTATTCCCCAAAAACATGATCAATGTTTTAATCATCTAAATTAAGATTACCCTTTTTCCTCTCTAAAAATTCTACTTCTAATTATTATTAACTTAACTCATTAGTTTTTAAGCAAGCTTCGTTATCAAATAAAATATACATACCATGCGAATATAAAAAATGGTTATAAAAATAATCTAATAACTGTTGAAATTGTTGATTCGACCTATGGTTATATTTTTGGTATATCTACTAAAAATGCTATTGCGAAATTAGTAAATTTAATGTGTTAGCAAACTTTTTATTAAGCCAAATAAATGCAATATGGTAAATATAAAAAATGCGCTAACTAAAGTAGCGCATTTTTGTTCACTTAAAATAGATAGTTGTAAAAAACCAAATAACTTTTTAAATCTTTTCATTCAACCTATACCTAGCAACAGTTAGGTATAGGCAATTTAATTACAGCTATTTGTTATCATTGCTCATATTGTGTTCAGTTAATAAAACAGGTTTATTCTTATGTTTTGTAAACAATTTTGTCACAAACAAGAAGAATAACGGCACATAAAATATGGCTAAAAATGTTGCGGTTAACATACCACCAATTACCCCTGTACCTACTGCATTTTGGCTTGCAGAACCGGCACCACTATTGAGCGCTAGTGGTAAAACACCTAAAATGAACGCAAATGATGTCATTAAAATCGGACGTAAACGTAATCGACATGCTTCAAGTGTTGCATCAATTAATGATTTACCTTCTTTTTCAAGTGCATCTTTGGCAAATTCTACGATCAAAATAGCATTCTTAGCTGATAAGCCCATTGTGGTTAATAAACCAACGATAAAGTAAATATCGTTATCAAGCCCCCTAAACATAGTTGCATAAACTGTACCTAATATACCAAGCGGTATAACAAATAGGATGGATATTGGCACTGTCCAGCTTTCATATAGTGCAGCCAATGATAAGAACACAACAATTATTGAGATAATATAAAGTGTAGTTGTTTGTGAACCAGTTTGGCGTTCTTGATAAGAAATATCTGTCCAGTCAAAAGTATAACCATTAGGTAATATCTCGTTAGATATTTGCTCCATAATAGCCATTGCTTGACCAGAACTTAAACCTGGCGCCGCAGAACCACTGATCCCCATTGCTGCAACTCCATCGTATCGAACAAGCGATGGCGAACCATAACTTTTTGAAGTGGTGGCAAAAGCATCGTAAGGTACCATTTCACCTTTTTGATTTTTCACATGCCAATAACTAAAGTCATCAGGTAGCATTCGATATGGTGCATCAGATTGCAAATACACTTTTTTAACTCGGTTATTGTAGACAAAGTCATCAATATAAGCCGAACCTAGAGCCGTTGATAATACGGTATTTACACTACTGACTGATACCCCTAAAGCTTGAGCTGTTTCAAAATCAACATTAATTTTGTATTGTGGTACATCTAACATACTACCAGGTCGAACTTGTTGCAAACTAGGATTGTGGCTAGCAGCACCTAACACTTTGAAGAATGTTGCCATTAATGCTTCATGTCCTAGACCAGCTGAATCTTTAAGCATATAAGAGAAACCATTTGCCATACCGAGTGAAGGTACCGCTGGTAAATTTGTAATAATAACTCGACCATCAGTAACGGTAGATGCAAATCCATAACCACTTGCAACAAGTGCATCGACTTTTTGATCGGAACGTTTACGTTCGTCCCAATCTTTTAATCGAATAAAACCAAGCCCCATATTTTGACCACGACCGATCATACTAAAGCCGGCAACGGTAAATACCTCTTTAACAGAGTCTGCTTTTTTTGTCGTATAAAATTTAGTCGTTTTATCTAATACTGCCATGGTTTGCTCTAATGTCGCACCGGGTGGCAATTCTACCATAACAATAAGCACACCTTGGTCTTCGTTAGGCAAGAACCCTGTTGGTAAGCGCTGGAAACCAAAAATAAGGCCAATAACAATCAGAATGTAACAAACAAAGCTGATTAAAGGGTAACGAATAAATTTAATTACGCCTTTTTCGTATAGATGTAAACTTTTATTATAAAAGTTGTTAAACCAACCAAAAAAGCGTTGAGTGAATTCGCTTAACCAAGTAAATGGAGGAATAGTGGCTAATTTTGCCGCGATTGTTTGTTTGACTACAACACCGTCTTTGGCTGGCGCTTTTAAAATTTGAGCACAAAGAGCAGGTGTTAATACGATCGCCATTAAAACCGAGAGTGACATCGCCGTAACAATAGTGATGGAGAACTGACGATAAATACCACCCGCAGCACCACCATAGAATGCCATTGGCACAAATACTGCCGAAAGTACTACGGCAATCCCCACTAATGCTGAGGTTATTTGTTCCATCGACTTGACTGTTGCTTGATAAGGCGACAACCCTTCGTCATGCATAATACGCTCAACATTTTCAATAACCACAATAGCATCGTCGACCAATAGACCGATTGCCAATACCATCGCGAACATTGATAAAGTATTGATAGTAAAGCCACATATATATAACACCGCAAAAGTACCCAATAATACAACCGGTACGGTGATTGTCGGAATTAGAGTTGAACGAAGGTTTTGCAAAAACACATACATTACGATAACAACTAAGATAATTGCTTCAATTAATGTATGAACCACATTACTAATCGACAATTTAACAAATGGTGTTGTATCGTAAGGATAAGCAAATTTAATATCTTCGGGAAAAATTTTAGATAATTCCTGAATTTTTTTATCAACTTGTTCTGAAGTATTTAATTGGTTAGCACCCGTTGCTAAATAGATCCCCAGACCTGCTGATGCATTACCATTGTAACGAGAAATAAAATTATAATCGGCCGCACCGATTTCAACATTGGCAATATCTTTTAATAAGACATTTGAACCATCGGTATTTACGCGAACCAAGATATTCTGAAATTGCTCAGGCGTTTTTAAACGAGATTGTGCTGTAATTGTAGCGTTAAGTTCTTGGCCTTCAGTCGAAGGTAAAGCACCTAATTGACCTGCGGTAACCTGAGCATTTTGTGCTTGAATTGCGGCAGTAACTTCTTCAATTGATAAATTAAAATAATTTAATTTATTTGGATCTAGCCAAATACGCATAGCATATTCAGAACCAAATAGCTGTGTATCCCCTACCCCTTGAACACGACGAATAGGATCTTGTACGGTAGAATAAACAAAGTCAGCAATATCTGCTTGTGTTTTCTGTGGGTTTGTCGAATAAAAACCAATAACCTTTAAAAAGTTAGTGTTATTTTTAGCAACCGACACCCCATTTTTTTGCACACTATCAGGTAAGCGTGATTTAATACTTTCTACTTTGTTTAATACTTGTACTTGCGCAAAATCAGGATTTGTTCCAGGTGCAAAGGTTAATGTAGTTTGAACCACACCTTGTGCACTACTGGTTGATTTCATATAAATCAAGTTATCTAAACCTGTTAAATTTTGTTCAATCAACTGCGTTACTGTATTTTCAATTGTTTGCGCATCAGCACCTGGATAAGTTGCCGTTACGGTAACAGCAGGCGGGGCAATATCCGGATATTGTTCGACAGCTAGCAACTTTATACATAAAGCACCGCCTAACATCATCATGATAGCAATAACCCATGCAAAAACAGGTCTATCAATAAAAAACTTAGCCATAATTAAATCTACCCCTGTTTTATTTCACACTGTTTTTGATGATATTGTCTAACTGATCTTGTGATAAAGTAGCTGGCTCACCCACGATTTGTCCTTTCATTGGTTGTCCCATTTCAACAGCGGTTAAGTTAAGTAAGCCTGTTGTAATAACTTGTTCTCCAACATTAATGCCTTTAGTTACCACCCAATAACCACTTACACCCGTGTAAATTTGGATACCTTGACGATACTCAATTGAATTATCGGGTTTTAGAATTTTAGCGGTATATTCACCTTTAACATTACTGGTAATACCTTGTTGTGGAACAAGTACAGCATTTTTAATATAACCAAGAGTCAATTGCGGTTTAACAAACATACCAGGTAAAATTTTGCCTTCAGTATTGGCAAATTGAGATCGCAATGTAACCGTTCCAGTCGTTTCATTAACAGTCATATCAGAAAACTTGATATTGCCAGGTAACGCATATTTAGACCCATCATTAAAGTATAATTCTACATTAT
This sequence comes from uncultured Gilliamella sp., assembly GCA_945276085.1. GTDB lineage: Bacteria > Pseudomonadota > Gammaproteobacteria > Enterobacterales > Orbaceae > Gilliamella. The sequence goes on along the minus strand of CALYPO010000006.1, from coordinate 27,973 downwards.
CCCCTTTTGCTGGTTCATAAATAACGTTTTCTTCTTGAAGATATTTATTATATCGGGTTGCAGCTTCGGTCATATCAACATAAATCGGATCAAGCTGTTGAACTAATGCTAGCGGGTTTGCTTGCCCAGCTGACACTAACGCGCCTTCGGTTACACTTGATTTACCAATGTAACCATCAATAGGCGAATACACTTTCGTATAATCTAAATTAACTTTGGCTGTATGTTCTGCTGCTTGAGCAACTAATACACTTGCTTCCGCCTGTTTTGCATCAGCGGCAGCCTTATCATAATCTTGTTGGCTGATCGATTTGGTTGTCAATAATCCTGCATAACGTTTTAAAGTCAGCTGCGCAATATTGGCATTCGCTTTGGCACTGGCAACACTAGCAACGGCACTATCATAATTAGCCTGATAAATTGCTGGATCGATTTGATAAAGTGATTGGCCTGCTTTGACATTCGAACTTTCTTCAAATTCGCGTTTTAGCACAATACCGCCAACCTGAGGTCTAATTTCAGCAATTTGAGACGCAACCACGCGACCAGGTAAACTGATTTTTAAGGTGAAGTCCAAAGGTTCAACTTTAAAAACGGTTACTTTTGGTATTTGATTATTACCGCCCTGTGATTTGCTATTATCACAACTAGTTAATAAAAGTAGACTGCTTAATGCTACTGGTACGGTTAATAATAGTTTGTTAAATCTCATATCAAAATGACCTCAGTAAACTTAATAATTATTTTTTTTAATAACATTGAATGTAATTCAAAAGTAACCGAGGATTTTACAAAAAATATGCATAAATTGTAAGTATCTTTACAGCTTAATAGCACAGAGTTCTAAAAAATGCCAAACTAAGTGATGATAGTAAAAAAATGATATTGGTTATTATGCTTTTTTAAAGAAATAAAGTACTATGTGTTAATTGATTTTTTGTGCTATAAAATAGTTTAGATAAAATGTTATACTAATAAGTAAAACGGTAAACCTAGCTTTTCAAGTGATATTAATTTGTATTTACTAAGAATAACTAAAAAATTTACAGGTGTTATACTCCGTAATCATTTTTATTCAAAAATAGTTTTGAATAATTTGAGTCTATATTTAATTTAATTCTGAGATGGTTATTATGGATAATTTACGTATTGTTCTAATTGTTGTTGCGTCCTTGGTCATTATTGCATTATTGATTCATGGATTTTGGATCAATAAAAAGGAACGCTCTTCTTTATTTAATTCTGATAAAAGGAAGAAAAACCAGCAAAATGCTCAACAGTATGAAAATAGCTATATCGATGATATAGAAGAAGATGATGTGATATTAATCACACCTAAAAACAAAAAAAATAGTGAAAGTGTAGATAAAAACACACCGGATGAACTCGTTCAAGAAACCATGCCTAAGCAAGAGGATCTATTTGTTAACAATCATCATCAAGAACCAACAACACAAGATCCAGCTCCAAAAGAGCCAAACATAAGCATGAACCATGATCTATTTGACGATGAACCCTTAAAAACTGAAGCTAATGTATCGATAGAAAAAGCTGATGCTAAACGTGACGATAAAATTCAACCGGCTACCCAAAAAACAAAACCAGAAAAACTTAACATCAATAAAAATGATGAAGATAAAACCGAAATTATTATCTTAAACATTAAAGGCATCAACGGTAAGTTATTACAAGGCGATGTATTATTAGGCAGTATTATGCAATCAGGGTTTCAATTTGGTGATATGCGAATTTTCCATCGGCATGTTGACCCTGCCGGTAATGGCCCAATACTTTTTAGTTTGGCAAATATGGTTAATCCAGGCTATCTCGATCCTGAAACCATGCACGAATTTACAACGCCGGGCGTTTCAATTTTTATGGTTGCACCGACTCAAGGTAACAATCAACAAAACTTTAAACTGATGTTACAAACTGCCCAACGTATTGCTGATGATGTTAATGGTGTTGTGTTAGATGATGAACATCATATGCTGACACCACAAAAAATTGATAGTTACAAAGAACGCATCAAAAAAGCGTGTAACGAAATTTAACCCCAACGTCTTTTCAGTAATCATTCTTCACTACCACCGTCAATGTAATTTGATGGTGGTAATTAAAACTTCGAACAGCTTATAAAATTGGCTGTTTGGAAATAATAATTATCTTGTCTGACAAAATCAGAGTACTAGGAATGTGATAATCTTTTAACGCTCATGTATTAATTTAAGAGTCGAACACTATGCCATTATCAAATAAACCCGAAAATACTGCACACCAAACTATACCGAATGAAGACATCAAACAACAAATAGTATCATTACGTGCTTTAATTAGACATCACGAATACTGCTACTATGTTCTTGATACTCCTGAAATCCCTGATGTGGAGTATGATAAATTATTCAAACAACTTCAGTCATTGGAACAGCAATATCCTTCACTGATTACGCCTGACTCGCCTACCCAGCGAGTAGGCGGTAGTCCGTTAGCACAATTCTCAACAATTAGGCATCAAATACCAATGTTATCATTAGATAATGTATTTGATGAATCGAGTTTTCTTGCCTTCAATAAACGAATTAAAGATCGATTGAATTTACAAGAAAACCAGTCTGTTGAATATTGCTGTGAATTAAAACTTGATGGATTAGCAGTAAGTTTACTCTATGAAAAGGGTAAATTTGTACAAGCGGCAACACGCGGTGATGGTACTACAGGAGAAGATATCACAGCTAATGTTAAAACAATTAAAACGATTCCTTTAGTGTTAATTGGTGACAATATCCCTGAACGTTTAGAAGTTCGAGGTGAAGTGTTTATGACACATAAAGGATTTGAAAAACTCAATGCAGATTCGCAAAAACATAATGAAAAACTATTTGCAAATCCTCGTAATGCCGCAGCTGGATCACTGCGACAATTAGATCCTAAAATTACCGCTAAAAGACCTTTAACCTTTTTTTGTTATGGAGTTGGTATTGTTGAAGGCGCGAGTTTACCCGATACCCATTATCAACGTTTGATGCAATTTAAGGCATGGGGATTACCGGTTAGTAATAAAGTTGAAATTCGCCAAGGTGCACAAGCCGCGCTAAATTATTTTAATCAAGTTGGTCAAGAAAGAATGTCACTTGGGTTTGACATCGATGGCGTTGTGATTAAGGTTAATAGTATTTCATTACAAAATGAGCTTGGCTTTGTAGCTAGAGCACCGCGTTGGGCAACAGCATTTAAGTTTCCGGCGCAAGAAGAAGTGACGCAATTAAAAAAAGTTGACTTCCAAGTTGGAAGAACTGGTGCGATAACGCCAGTTGCAAGGCTTGAACCAGTCTCGGTTGCCGGCGTTATTGTCAGTAATGCTACCCTTCACAACAACGATGAAATAATCAGATTAGACATTCGTGAAGGCGATTATGTTACAGTACGTAGAGCCGGAGATGTTATTCCCAAAATTGTCTCGGTAATACTAGATCGTAGACCAGCTGATAGTAAAGCAATTACCTTTCCAACCCATTGCCCAATTTGTGGCTCGTTAATTGTTCGAGATGAAGGACAAGCGATATCACGCTGTGCGGGTGGATTAATTTGTCCAGCTCAACGAAAAGAAGCGCTTAAACATTTTGTTTCACGTCGAGCGATGAACGTTGATGGTATGGGCGATCGACTCATTGAACAGCTTGTCGATAAAGATTATGTTAAAACACCTGTTGATCTCTATAAGTTAACACTGCCAATGTTATGCTCTTTAGATAAAGTAGGCGAAAAATTGGCTAATAACTTATTAAATGCATTAGCCACATCTAAAAATACGACATTAAACCGTTTTATTTTTGCATTGGGCATTCCTAATGTGGGTGAAGTAACAGCTGAAAATTTAGTTAATCAATTAGGTGATTTAAAAGCGATTGAAAGTGCTTCACTCGAACAATTACAAACCGTCAATGATATTGGTGCAGTGATTGCCGAAAGTATTATTGATTTCTTTCAAGAACCGCATAATCGTGATGTAATAACGCAATTAACGAGCGATGAAATCGGTATTCATTGGCCTGCGGTTTCCCCACAATCTCCAATTAGTAACATCAATTCACCGTTTTTAGGTAAAACTGTGGTGCTAACAGGTACATTATCGAGTTTAACCCGTGATGAAGCAAAAGATAGATTAAAACAATTAGGCGCTAAAGTGGCGGGTAGCGTCTCTAAAAATACCGATATGGTTGTTGCTGGTGAATCTGCCGGTTCAAAATTAGACAAAGCCCAACAGCTGGGTATAACAATCATTGATGAGCAAGAGTTTATCCATTTACTTAATGAATAAATAACAAATATACTGGCATCTATTTCACTATTTATTGAAAATAGTGAAATAGCGAAAACTAAGGAGAATGTCATGCCATTATTAGATAGTTTTAAAGTCGATCATACTAAAATGAACGCACCTTTTGTCCGTATTGCTAAAACAATGAAAACCCCTAAAGGTGATGATATTAGTGTATTTGATCTTCGTTTTACTGTTCCCAATAAAGAGTTATTGCCAGAAAAAGGCATTCATACATTAGAACATCTATTTGCAGGATTTATGCGCGATCATCTTAATAGTGATAAAGTCGAAATTATTGATATCTCGCCAATGGGATGCCGAACCGGATTTTACATGAGCCTGATAGGTAAACCAGAAGAATCACGAGTGGTAGATGCATGGCTACAATCTATGCAAGATGTATTAAATGTTGAATCACAAAAACAGATTCCCGAATTGAATGAATATCAGTGTGGGACTTACAAAATGCACTCACTAGATGAAGCAAAAGCAATTGCACGTAAAATTATTCAGTCAGGAATTGGAATTTGCAATAATCATGATATTGCATTAACTGAAGAACAACTCGTAACAATCAATCAATAAGGAAATAATATGCCAAATGTTGTTATTGACTTTTTAGAAGGTCGCACTATAGAACAAAAAAGAGAAATGGCAAAACGTGTAACCAATGCTATCGCCGAAACACTAAATTGTAAGCCTGAAGCAGTACAAATTATTATGCACGAAATTTCAAAAGACCAAATTGCGAATGGTGGTGTTTTGCGGTGTGATAAAGATTAATTAAACTCAAGACTCAATTTATACTCAATCAAAAAATAAAAAGCGTTTGTCATAATTTATGGCATATCATGCACATTTCATTTAAAACCTTAAAAATCATTCTGTTTTTAAGGTTTATCTATTTTAAATCTTGGGCAACGTTTGTAATATTGAACATGATATAAAATACTTAGTGATTGCAATGAAGGTGAAGTAAATGCCCCATTTTACTGACTTTGGTTGCCAAATAGTGCTCATTATTAGGATTTTCACCCACTTCTAACGGCACCCTTTCAGTAATTTTTATGCCTGCTTGTTCAAGCACTCTTATTTTTTCTGGATTATTGGTTAATAGTCTAATATCAGATACACCAAGTAATCTTAGCATGTCTGCGCAGAGCGTAAAGTCACGTTCGTCAGCAGCAAACCCCAGCTGCTCATTCGCTTCTACTGTATCTAGTCCTTGATCTTGCAGAGCGTAAGCGCGAATTTTATTAAGCAAACCAATATTGCGACCTTCTTGACGATGATAAAGTAAAATTCCCCGTCCTGCTTGTGCTATCTGTTTTAAAGCCGCCTCTAGCTGAAAACCACAATCACAACGTAAACTAAATAGCGCATCGCCAGTTAGGCACTCTGAATGAATTCTTGTTAATACCGGCTCTTTATTTGCAATATCACCCAAAACTAACGCCACATGATCCTTACCAGTTGCAATTTCTTCAAATCCCACAATAGTGAAACATTCCCATGGGGTTGGCAGTTTTGCTTGTGCAACAAGTTTTAATTGCATCATTATCTCCGTATTGAATAAAACTTAAATAGAATTTTTTAAAAAACTCTCTTCCATGCTAAAATATATAGCAATTTGTGCTTAATTGAGTTTTTAAATGGGGTTAATAATAAAAAAAACAATAGCCACGCTGGCTATTTTCTTAGTTATACCTTTAGTAATTATAGCTATAAATTGGCATTGGCAACCAGAATCATTAAATAATACATCCAAATTTTTTTTCGTCATAACAGAAACGGCAAGTTTTCCTTGGGCAATAATAACATCATTCGTTTTGTTTATCCTGTTTTGCTTATTATTAAACATTAAAACGACAAAAAAAATAGTATTAATAGGAATACTTCTTGTGGGTGCAATACTAACGGGGCAAATGATTAAAGCTGTTATCAAATCTCAAACGGCAGAATCTCGACCCTATGTATTATGGATGAATAAACAATATCAATTGAGTGATGATAAATTTTATTCGTTGGCTAAATCGGAAAAAAAACAACTCATTGATCAGTTATTGACTAATTCCAACATGATCCCAACTTGGTTACGTGAACATTGGCAAAACGAAACAGGTTATTCATTTCCATCAGGACATACTTTATTTGCAGTAACATGGGCTTTTTTAGCAGTAACATTATTAGGCTTTAAACGCCATTATATTGTGGTCTATATGTTGATTATTTGGGCATTATTAATTGAAATTAGTCGATTATGTTTGGGTATGCACAGCCCAGTTGATCTGTTGTGTGGTGTTTTAGTTGCTTGGATCATTTCATTAATTTGCTATTTTTATGCACAAAAATATCATATAGTAGATAACTGATAATTAGCGTAAACCGTGTTGAAATAATATTTGAGAATAACGCTCATTTTAAATAACGTTAAAATAATAAAAAGGTTATTATTATGAAATTTATTATATCCATTCTATTGATAATTATTATTTTTGCCCTATCTATTTCGGTAGGCGCATTCAATGATGAAGTGGTAACATTTAACTATTTATTTGCTAAAACCGAATTAAGATTATCAGTTCTATTGGCGCTATTTTTTGGCTCTGGCTTTATTATTGGAATGATATTAACAGGAATTTTCTTTATTAAATTAAAACTACAACATTCTTCAACAAAACGTAAATTAAATAAATTACAAAAAAAATATGATGATAGTATAGCTGATCATCAAAAAGATAATTTAATTAAACCTCATCAAGAATAAAATATTATGTTTGAATTGTTATTTCTATTATTACCTATTGCTGCCGCTTACGGTTGGTATATGGGCGATAGAAATGCTAAACAAAAATATACAAATCAATCAAATCGACTATCTCGAGAATATGTAGATGGTCTTAACTTTCTTTTATCTAACCAAAAAGATAAAGCTGTCGATCTGTTCCTTGATATGCTTAAAGAAGATGAAGGCACGTTAGAAGCACATCTGACTTTAGGCAATTTATTTCGTTCTCGTGGCGAAGTAGATAGAGCGATACGAATCCATCAAGCATTAATGGAAAGTTCATCCCTCTCTTTTGAACAACGATTATTAGCCATTCAACAACTTGGACGTGATTATATGGTTGCAGGTCTTTATGACCGCGCTGAAGAGATGTTTTTACAACTCATTGATGAAGAAGATTTTCAACAACATGCGTTACAACAACTTATTTTTATTTATCAATCAACCAGTGAATGGATTAATGCAATTAATACTGCCACCAAGTTGGTTAAACTCGGCAATACAAAATACAAAACAGATATAGCTCAATTTTATTGTGAGTTAGCTTCGCTTGCTATCGCCAATGAAGACCTTGAAAAAGCGTATAGTTTATTACAAAAATCGGCAGCAGCCGATGCTAAGTGTGCTCGAACCTCACTGATGTTAGGACGCGTATTGATTGTGCAAAATAAAATTGAACAAGCAATTGAATCATTCAAACAGATACTTGAACAAGATAAAGCCTTTATCGGTGAAGCTTTACCTTTATTAAAAGAGTGTTATCTTAAATTAAATAAAGAAGACGAATTTCAGCAGTTTTTACAATTATGTGTTGATCAAGATTCAGGCAATGTCGCTGAACTCATGCTTGCCGATATCATTGAAAAAAAGAGAGGTCTTGATGCAGCCCAGAACTATATGTATCGAGAGTTATTAAAACACCCTAATTTAAAAGGGTTTTATCGTTTAATGGATTACCATGTTGCCGATGCCGAACAAGGTCGAGCAAAAGAGAGCCTATTATTGTTACGTAATATGGTAGGTGAACAAATAAAAATAGTACCAAATTACCGTTGTCAAAAATGTGGATTTACGGTTAATTCAATTTACTGGTTATGCCCTGGTTGTCGTTCATGGTCTACAATTAAACCTGTTCGTGATTTTGAACAGCATTCTGAAAAATAAAGAGTTTTTTATGTTTTTAATCGATTCGCACTGTCATTTAGATAGTTTAGACTTTAATACTAAGTCAATTGAGCAAGTACTACAAAAAGCAACTGAAAATGATGTTAAACACTGCTTAAGCGTAGCAACAACCTTATCTGGTTATGAATCAATGAAGCGCTTACTGACACCTTACACTAATCAATGTTCTTTTTCGTGTGGTATTCATCCCCTTAATCTTGATGACGAACCTTATGACGCTGACCGCTTCGAAAATTTGGCTAAAGAAGAGAATGTTGTCGCTTTAGGTGAAACAGGACTTGATTACTATTATCAGCAAGATAATCTAGAGCTTCAACAGCATAATTTTATTGAACATATACGTCTTGGAAGAAAGCTTAGCAAGCCAATCATCGTCCATACACGAAATGCCAGACAAGATACATTAACAATCTTAAAAGAACAGCACGTCCATTCAGGTGTGTTACATTGTTTCACCGAAGATATTGATACGGCAAAAAAACTATTAGACTTAGGTTTTTATATCTCTTTTTCAGGCATTATTACCTTCAAAAATGCCGAAGCGTTAAGAGAAGTGGCAAAATTTGTGCCATTAGATCGTATTTTAATCGAAACTGATTCACCCTATTTAGCTCCAGTACCTTATCGTGGTAAAGAAAACCAACCTGCTTATGTGCGGGAAGTTGCGCAATATTTATCGGTTCTCAAAGGTATTTCTTTAGCGCAACTAGCACAGCAAACCACTTATAATTTTTGTCAATTATTCAATCTTCGAGGAAAGTTAAATGAAGTATAAATTAGCTATTGATTGGGACCATTTTCTAGCAAATTATTGGCAAAAAAAACCCGTTATTTTACGAAAAGCCTTTGCGGAGTTTGTCGATCCAATCACACCCGATGAACTTGCAGGACTCGCGATGGAAGAAGAGCTTGATAGCCGAATTGTGACGAATAAAAATGGAAAATGGGATGCTAAATTTGGTCCTTTTACGCATTACGATGATCTGGGTGAGGATCACTGGAGTTTATTAGTGCAAGCGGTAGATCATTGGCATGAACAGGCAGCAACGTTAGTTGAACCGTTTAAGTGTATTCCTCATTGGCAATTTGAAGATCTTATGATTTCTTATGCAACAAAAGGGGCTGGTGTTGGACCGCATATTGACAACTATGATGTTTTTATCATTCAAGGTATGGGATGTCGACGTTGGCAAGTTGGCGATCGTAATCCTAATTACAAACAGTTTAGTGCTCACAAAGCGCTATTACATGTAGAAGCTTATCAGCCGATTATTGATGAAGAAATCACCGCCGGTGATATTTTATATATTCCAATTGGCTTTCCACATAATGGTGTATCAATTGGCGAATCACTAAGTTATTCAGTTGGCTTTAGAACGCAAACTTCACAAGAATTATTAAGTGGTTTTGCTGATTATGTGATTGATAACTTACCAAATGGGATTTTTTATCAAGATCCAGACTTAAAATTACCAAGCGATCCTTATCGTATCGAGCCCTATGAGCTAGAAAAACTACAAGGGCAAATGATCGACCTCATCAAAAACCCAGACTTATTCAATGACTGGTTTGGTAAACACATCACAATACCTATGCATGATCTTAACATCATCCCAGCAGATCCCGCCTATGAGCTAGATGAATTTGAAGAAATTCTAAAATCTGGTGCCGAACTACATCGTGTACCGAGTATACGTATTGTAAAAATAGAGGATACGGCTTATATAAATGGTGAAAAAATACCCTTACCGATGGAAACCATCGACCTATTATGTGAAACCGATGTACTTTACTACGAACAATTACAAGATGAACAAACCCTAAATGTCATGTTAAAATTGGTCAATCTTGGTTACTGGTATTTTGACGAAGAGTAAATTTTGTTCAAAAACTATTGGCTAAAAAAAGCTACCCGAAAAAACTGCAAAATGGCGAAATTATCGGCTAATTTGTCTAAAAAATTAGATAGTTATAAAATTTAACCAAATAATTTCGCCTCAATAAAAATAAACAAAATAAAACCGACTAATTTCGGCTTTTCATTTGGATTTTTATTACTTTTAAGTATATACTTGCCCCGCTTTAAAATACCCGCCTGTTTAATGATGAATTACATCATAAATGCTTTTTATTAGTGAACGATCTTTTTAACAACTAGAGGTACACATGAATAATGAAACAATCCTAGTCAAGCAAGCCGAAAGTGAAAACCAGAAAATTACCCCATATCAAAAAAAGACGCTTTTCGCATCTACAGTTGGTTATGCTCTAGATGGTCTAGACATGATGATTTTAGGTGTTTGTTTTAGTCTCATCGCTGCGACCTATAATCTGACAAAAGCAGATCTGGGTACTTTAACCTCGGTCACGCTTTTAGGTGCGGTAATCGGTGGTATTTTATTCGGTATACTTGCTGACAAATATGGTCGGGTAAGGGTTTTTTCTTGGACTATTTTAATTTTCTCTTTATTTACTGGACTTTGTGCGCTCTCCCCTAATTACGAATGCTTTTTAATTTTTCGATTTCTAAGTGGGCTCGGTTTAGGTGGCGAATTTGGCATTGGCATGACACTTGTTTCAGAAAGTTGGCCTAAAAGCAAGCGCTCAAGAGCAACTTCTATTGTCGCATTAGGCTTTCAATTAGGTATTATTTTAGCAGCACTAACAGTTAACTTTATTGGTGAAGTTTATGGTTGGCGCTGGGCTTTTGCGATGGGAGTATTGCCTGCTTTATTTGTTGCTTGGACACGTAAAGGACTAAAAGAACCCGAAATTTGGCAAAATTTAAAAGATCAAAATAAAAATAAAATCGCAATTAACAAGTTATTTAAAACACCAAAAACGACAGCCACTACTATTGGTTTAACCATAGCCTGCGCGGTACAGAATTTTGGCTTTTATGGACTGATGGTTTGGATGCCAAACATGATTGCAACTGAATTAAAATTACCGTTCAAAAACACTATGTTTTGGACCATCTCAACAACGATTGGGATGTCATTAGGGATTTTAATCTTTGGTTGGCTATGTGACAAATTTGGTCGGCGCCCTTCTTATATTGTTTTTTTACTGGTTTCTGCTATATCGATTTGGTTTTACTTTCACCAAACAGATATGGTGATTCTTATTATATTTGGTTCTGTAATTGGCTTTTTTGTCAATGGAATGATGGGCGGTTATGGCGCATTGCTTGCTGAACACTACCCAACAGATGCAAGATCAAGTGCCGAAAACATTATTTTCAATGTTGGACGGGGAATTGCTGGCATATCGCAAGTTTTGATTGCTTATTTAGCCACTGTTTATTCCATCAGTTATGCCTTAGCGTTACTTTCGACCGCTTATTTACTGTCTGCGGCTGCATTTATCTTTTTAATCCCCGAAACAAAAGGTAAGACATTAGAATAATACAAAAAAACAGGGCTACTGCCCTGTTTAAATAACTTAGCCGATTAATCAAAAAAATATTAATTAGTGTTACATGAAGCAGGGGTTAATGTTACGCTAAATATCTTTTCATCATTAATATAATAGCTATGAACGGCACCATTAGGAAATGCACCTCTAAACTCTTTAATTTGTTGATTATCCGAACAGTAAACCTTTTTCAAACTTTCAGTTGTCATTTTTTCGGTTTCAGGGATTTGCAATGAATCCTTAGATACATTAATGATATAGCGATAATTAATTACATCATTATCTTTAAAGATATCAACTAAGCTAGTTTTTGAATCAACTTTAGCTGGGAGTACTTTTTTTGCCTCACTAATAATTAAATCTTGTAATTTAGTGAGATCAGCTTTATCAGGCGCCTTTACCTTATTACTATTATCACAACCGAACAAAACAACACACATTAAAGCTATTGAAGTGATTTTTAAGAATTTCATATAATATATTCCTTAGTTATTATTTCGTTGATTATAAATTAGATAGTTTTACAAACGTATATAGCGCATTTTTTATATTATTACCACATAAATTTATGTACAGACAATAAAGTTATAGAATATTCTTCGCCAACACATAAAACTTGTAACACATTAATTGAAAAAAGCGACAAAGAAGGCTAAAACGCTAACAAGCTTTTACTCGTGATAGTTACCCCATCGATTCATCCATAAAAAATATAACTAATTTTTTGCTCATAGCCATTTTTTTAAAAATTAAAGCGTATTTTGTGCTTTTAAGCGATTTCTTCAATTCACTATTTAAATAAAAAGGGCTTTAATTCGCCCTTTTAACATAAAATTACCCATAATTTTACAATGGTTGCAAACCATTGAAAGCATTATTTATTATCGCAATCGCTTGGTTTTAACGTTAACGTTAATGCTTTATCGTTATTGATGTAATAATTATGAGTCTCCCCTTGAGTAAAAGCAGTTCTTATTGCGCTAATGCCAATATCTTTACCGCAATAGAAAGTTTTTAATTTAGCTAACATTGCGTTTTGATTAGTCTGAGCTTGTAATGCATCTTTAGTGAGGTTGTTTACCGAATATTTATAACTAATCATATTATCGTCTTTCGCAACATCGACTAAAGTGACATTTTGATCAATACCTGAAGGTAATTTTTGTTTTACTGCTTTAATAATAAGATCTTGAGCAAGATTATAATTACCGTCCTTTATTTGATTGAGAATATTTTCTGTTTCTAACTTCGTTTTATCGTATAAATCTTGGGCTTTGTCACCTACGGCAGAACTCGTGTCTACCACTTGTTGTTTAATATCATCCATCTTAGATTTTGAATCATCACAATTGACTAAAAATAACCCCATTATTGATAGAACGATTACTTTGTATGTTTTCATTGTAAAACCCTTTTAAATGTGGAGAATTGTTGAATATTTCTAATGCCTGAAAATAGCGGCATCTAAATAATTTAATGTATATAAAACTCATTGATTAAACTTCAATTTTTAATGGTTGATAAATCAATCTGCTTATCATGGCAGTTATGGATTAATTAGTGTGATAACCACCTGTTACGCCATAAGTTTCGGCTGTAGTATAACTGGACTCTTCACTTGCTAAATGTACATACACGCCACACAGTTCAACAGGTTGACCAGCGCGTTGTAAAGGTGTTTGTTTACCAAATTCTGGAATCGCTTCACTTGGCTGCCCACCACAAATTTGTAATGGTGTCCAAACAGGGCCTGGGGCTACACAATTCACACGAATGCCTTTACTTGCCAATTGTTTAGCCAGTCCACGAGAAAAGGCAATAATAGCAGACTTGGTTGAAGCATAATCAAGAAGATTTCCACTCGGTTGGAATGCTTGAACTGATGATGTAGTAATGATTGTTGAGCCTGGTTTTAAATAATTTAACGCCGCTTTAACTACCCAAAATAATGAAAATACATTTATTTCAAAGGTTTTTACAATTTGCTCAGTGGTCAATTTCGCAATATCTTCAACTGCAGTTTGTTTGCCAGCAACCAATGTTAAGTTATCTAATCCACCAAGCTTATCATGCGCTTGTTTAACCAGTTTTTTACAAAAAGATTCATCACTTAAATCACCTGGAATCAATACCGCTTTGCGGCCAACAGATTCAATTACTTTAGCAACATCCTCAGCATCCTTTTGTTCAAACGGAAGATAGTTTATTGCTACATCAGCGCCCTCTTTAGCATAAGCGATTGCCGCAGCACGACCTATGCCAGAATCCCCACCGGTTACTAACATTTTTCGACCAGCTAAACGTTGGTGCCCTTGGTAACTTTTTTCACCACAGTCTGGAATGGGTTTCATATCACATTGTAGCGCGGGCGCGGTTTGTTTTTGCTTTTGAAATTTTGTGTGGTGATATTTTGTCGTTGGATTATAAATTTGTTCACTCATCGTTTTTTCTCCTAAGTTAAATACGTTTTTTACAAATCAAAATAACTTTAATAAAATCATTAAGATAAAACAAAATACTATTTCGAAAAATTATGCAGTAAATAAATTAAATATATGTGATGGTAAAACTTACTATTTGTTTTTATATCATCACCCTCATGTAGGAATGGAATATTGGGTGAATTGTTATAGATAGCTATCCTTGGCAGGTTAATAGGACCGTGAATAATATTAAACGTTGAATTATTTATTGGTGAAATATTATTCTTTTTTAGTCTAGCAAATAAATTGATATTAAGCCAGATATAACCAATTACATTAGCTTGTTATTATTTGAATTCGTCAGTTTGTTAAAACTAAAAATGTTGTCTATAAGCATAAATATACTATCTCTCTTTCTGTGTAGAAATTAGACGTGACCGATTTAATCTTCGTCACAGTCATCAGGTTGTAATTCAACGATGATTATTTCTTGATCATCAATATAATAATGATAATTTGCACCGTTTGGAAAAAAATGTTTTAGCTGTTTCACTTCGTCATTATCACTACAATAAGTTCTAAGCAATTTATCCCGAATCGTATCTTGAGTCGTTGGTAATAAGAGAGCATATTTAGACATATCTTTTACTTCGTATTTATAATTAATAACGTCATCTTCTTTGTAAATATCAACCAAAGTGGTAAGTGCATCAACAAATATGGGTAATTTTTTTTTAACAGGATTAATGACTAAATCATCAACCGTGTTATTTTCCTTTGGTGATGAACTAGCATTATTATTCTTATTTGAAGGTGAATTTTTTTTCTTGTTATCACAATTAATTAACAAAAAACACATTAATAGCAAAGGAATTATCTTAAAATTCGTCATAGTTGTCTTTCCCTTTAAATTACTGAATAACCGATACTTTTGTATATAAATTTTATGCAGTCTTCTTTGAAAAGATAATGAAGAACGTTAGAAAATATTGTTAATAAAACAGCAATGAAACATCGCTAAAATGGCGTATTAATATGATTAAAAAATAATTATTAGAATTACTTAGTTTTGATTCTGAAATAATGTTTAATTAAAAATAACGTTTAACACGCTATCGTTAATCGATAAAATCACTGCTTTATAATTTGTGACTAAGCTAAAAGTTAACTATAAACGACTATTATTGATGTGTGACAAAAAATTTTTTACTGTTTAAGCTAATCTTATATTAATCTATTTTTATTTCATTGAATAGAGACAACAATTCAATTAATTGATCGTACTAGCTGACGTTATTGTTACCACGTTTGAGCAGAATTTTTCACAAGCTATACGCATTGATTAAAAAAAAGTTGCACTTTTTTTAAAAACGAGTATTTTGTTAAAAATAACTTTTTGAAAATGACATAATTTTAATATATAAGCTTATGAACTTTTTACGTAAAAACGTCCTCATTAATATCCTAGTCAGCGTGGTCATTATTCCTGCGCGGGGGCGTTTTTCGATGTAAAAATATGTTCATACATAGAATTAAAACCCCCGCCCCCAAAAGCGGGGGTTTTTTTATGAATAATAAACGAGCAGAATAGAATAAGTGAGGAAGAAATGTTAGGAACACAGTGGATAGTAAAAACCTTAAAAGAAAAAGGCGTAACCACCGTTTTTGGATATCCTGGTGGACAAATTATGCCTCTTTATGACGCGCTTTATGATGGTGGTATTGAACATGTTTTATGCCGCCATGAACAAGGCGCTGCTATGGCAGCCATAGGCTATGCCAGGGCCACCGGTAAAATTGGCGTTTGTATTGCAACATCAGGACCAGGGGCAACCAATATCATTACCGGACTTGCTGATGCGTTGATTGATTCGGTACCGATTGTTGCGATAACAGGACAAGTTCCAAATAAACTAATAGGTACCGATGCATTTCAAGAAGTGGATGTTTTAGGATTATCATTAGCTTGTACTAAACACAGTTATTTAATTGATCAAGCAGAAAACTTACCCAATATTTTAGAAGAGGCTTTTTATTTAGCCAATTCAGGCAGGCCAGGACCAATACTTATTGATGTTCCTAAAGATATTCAGCTTGCAGATCTTAATTATCAAAAATATTTATCGCCAATCACAACTCATCTTAATCTTAATAATACTTCAAAATCCAATATCTCTCCTGCTGACATTGAACTCGCTAAAACCATGATATCCCAAGCTAAAAAACCTATGCTATATATTGGCGGTGGAGTTGGTTTATCTGGCGCGATTGACGAGCTTAGACAGTTTATGAATTTTACTCAAATACCGAGTGTATCAACACTTAAAGGTTTGGGCGCGGCTGATATCAATAATCCTTATTATTTAGGGTTAATTGGTATGCATGGTTCAAAAGCAGCTAATTTAGCTGTGCAAGAGTGTGATCTATTAATTGCTTTAGGCGTAAGATTTGATGACCGGGTCACGGGCAATTTAAATGAATTTGCTCGGCATGCCAAAGTGATTCATATTGATATTGATCAAGCTGAAATTAATAAATTAAAACAAACCCACTTAGGGTTACAAGGTGATATAAAAAGCGTTCTACCATCAATTCATCAAGCTGTTGCAATAGGTGACTGGCATAACAAAATCCAAGAATTGAAAAACCTATATCCCACTCGCTATGATCATCCAGGCGATCCAATTTATGCACCAGCATTATTAAAAACGCTATCTGAGCGAAAGTCGCCAACTACAATTGTAACAACTGATGTCGGTCAACACCAAATGTGGACAGCACAACATATGCAGTTTAATGATCCCAAAAATTTTATTACTTCAAGTGGACTCGGTACCATGGGATTTGGATTACCTGCGGCAATTGGCGCTCAACTCGCCAGACCTAATGACAGTGTAATATGTATTTCTGGTGATGGTTCTATCATGATGAATATTCAAGAACTCACTACAATTAAACGCAAAAAGTTACCGATAAAAATTGTTTTAATTGATAATCAACGTTTAGGTATGGTAAGGCAATGGCAAGAGTTATTTTTTAACCAACGCTATAGTGAGACTAATTTATCTGATAATCCCGATTTTTTAATGTTAGCCAAAGCATTTGATATAACTGGTGAAAAAATAACAAAAAAATCTGAAATTGAACCAGCAATAACTAACATGCTAAATTCGCCTAATGCTTATTTATTGCATGTTTGCATTGATGAATTAGAAAACGTTTGGCCATTAGTACCACCTGGTGCATCTAATGAAAATATGTTAGATAAAAAGGGAAACAATAAATGATGAGTGAAAGAACGAAACAGCAGCTATGCATTAAAGCTTATGACAATTTAGGGGCACTAGAGCGTATTTTACGTGTCATACGTCATCGTGGTGCGCATATTGAAAACTTAACAATGCAAATTGAAGATCAACATATTTTTGCCTTAGTGTTGACATGCACCACCGAACGCAGCGTTGCAGCTTTATGCAATCAAATTAACAAATTAGTGGATGTTATTTCAGTTGAAATATGAATTTGTTTCATCGATAACTGTCGATGAAATAATAATTAAAAATAATATAGATATATTTAGAAAGTTAAACAAAGTTAATAGTATAATGCTTGACCTTTAAAAGAATAAAGATAAAGCAACATACTTGCTTAACAAAAAGTAAAATTGAGAGGAAAACAAAATGGGTACTACAGCGAAATCTGATTATATTTGGTTGAATGGTGAAATGGTTCCATGGGCTGATGCAAAAATACATGTCATGTCTCATGCTTTGCATTATGGTACCTCTGTTTTTGAAGGTGTGCGTTGCTATAACACACATAAAGGCCCAGTTATCTTTCGTCATAAAGAACATGCTCAACGATTATTAAATTCAGCCAAGATTTATCGTTTTCCAGTCCCTTATACGCTAGAAGAGATCATGGAAGCAACTCGCCAAGTCATCAAAAAAAATAATCTTGAAAGTGCATACATCCGCCCTTTAGTCTTTATTGGTGATGTTGGCATGGGCGTTATTCCACCAGCCGGCTACAAAACCGACGTGATGATCGCGGCGTTTCCATGGGGCGCTTATCTTGGTGAAGATGCCTTAGAACAAGGTATTGATGCAATGGTATCATCATGGAATCGTTTTGCACCAAATACCATCCCAGCAGCGGCTAAAGCGGGGGGTAACTACTTATCATCACTACTTATCGGATCAGAAGCTCGAGCTAATGGCTTCCAAGAAGGGATCGCGTTAGACGTAAACGGCCAGCTTTCTGAAGGTTCAGGCGAAAACTTATTTATCGTCAAAGACGGCATACTATTTACCCCATTACTATCATCATCCGCCCTACCAGGGATCACTCGTGATGCTATCATCAAACTTGCACATGATCTAGGAATTGAAGTACGTGAACAAACACTTTCACGTGAATCACTATACCTTGCTGACGAAGTATTTATGACAGGTACCGCGGCCGAAATCACACCAGTACGTAGTGTTGATCGAATCCAAGTTGGTATTGGTCGTTGTGGCCCAATCACAAAACAAATCCAACAAACTTTCTTTGGTTTATTTAACGGTAAAACCGAAGATAAATATGGTTGGTTAGATCCAGTTAAATAAACGTCATTTTCTAATCCACTAATTCATTTTAGTGGATTGGCTTTTTAAAGTTACGATACAAAATTATCAACCGATAGGAATCGGTCGCTTACATAAAAAAATTGGGAGCAAGAAATGCCTAAATATCGTTCAGCCACCTCTATAGAAGGTCGCAACATGGCGGGTGCCCGTGCCTTATGGCGTGCAACAGGCGTAAAAAATGAAGACTTTGGTAAACCTATTATTGCGGTGGTTAACTCATTCACACAATTTGTACCGGGGCATGTTCATTTAAAAGATATAGGTCAACTGGTAGCAAAAGAAATTGAAGCATGTGGTGGCATTGCTAAAGAATTTAACACAATTGCTGTCGATGACGGTATCGCCATGGGTCATGGTGGGATGCTTTACTCACTGCCATCACGAGAATTAATTGCTGACTCTGTAGAATACATGGTTAATGCCCATTGTGCTGACGCCATGATCTGTATTTCAAACTGTGACAAAATCACACCAGGCATGTTAATGGCATCACTTCGTTTAAATATTCCAACGGTGTTTGTGTCTGGTGGTCCAATGGAAGCAGGAAAAACTAAACTTTCAGATCAAATTATTAAGTTAGATTTAGTTGATGCCATGATTCAAAGCGCAAATCCAAATGTCAGTGATGCTGATAGTAAAGCCATTGAGGAGTCTGCCTGTCCAACTTGTGGTTCATGCTCGGGCATGTTCACCGCAAATTCTATGAACTGCTTAACTGAAGCTTTAGGACTTTCATTACCGGGTAATGGATCGTTAGTTGCAACGCATAAACAGCGCGAACAGCTATTTTTAAAAGCAGCTAAACGCATAGTTGAAATCACGAAACGTTATTATGAACATGATGATGAATCTTACCTTCCGCGTTCTATTGCAACCAAATCGGCTTATGAAAATGCCATGTCTCTTGATATCGCTATGGGGGGTTCAACCAACACGGTGTTACACTTACTTGCCACTGCGCAAGAAGGTGAAATCGACTTTACTATGTCTGATATTGATAGATTATCTCGTAAAGTCCCGCATTTATGTAAGGTTGCGCCAAGTACAGCGCTGTATCATATGGAAGATGTACATAGAGCCGGCGGTGTTGTCTCTATCTTGTCTGAACTTGATAAAGCTGGATTACTTAATCGTGATGTTCACAATGTATTAGGACTCTCTTTACACGAAACCTTTGCACAATATGATATCACCCAAACCAAAGACGAATCAGTGAAAAAAATGTATCGAAGCGGCCCTGCCGGTATTCGTACAACGAAAGCATTTTCACAAGATTGCTATTGGGATAGTTTAGATGATGACCGTGTAAATGGCTGTATTCGCGACAAAGAACACGCTTATAGCCAAGATGGAGGTCTTGCCACACTTTATGGTAACCTTGCAGAAGATGGCGCAATTGTTAAAACAGCTGGCGTTGCGGCTGAAAACTTAGTATTCCGCGGCCCTGCTAAAGTTTACGAAAGCCAAGAAGATGCGGTTGATGCAATCTTGGGAGGGCGAGTTGTTGAAGGTGATGTAGTTGTAATCATCTATGAAGGACCAAAAGGTGGGCCTGGCATGCAAGAAATGCTTTATCCGACTAGCTATTTAAAATCAATGGGATTAGGCAAAAAATGTGCACTTATTACTGATGGCCGATTTTCTGGCGGTTCTTCAGGTCTATCCATTGGTCATATTTCACCTGAAGCGGCTAATGGTGGGTTAATAGGATTAGTCCGTGATGGAGACATTATCGATATTGATATTCCAAACCGTAAATTAGTGTTAGATGTTCCTGTATCTGAACTTGAAAGACGTCGAGTGGCTGAAATGGAACGTGGCGATAAAGCCTTTACGCCTCATGATCGCGATCGCTATGTATCATTTGCCCTTAAAGCCTATGCGAGTTTAGCAACAAGTGCCGACAAAGGTGCGGTTCGTGATAAAAGTAAATTAGGTGGCTAATGTGAAAAAAGAAGAGAATAAGCTCACTGGTGCAGATTATCTAAAAGCGACACTTTGTTCAGCAGTCTATGATGTTGCACAAGTGACCCCGCTTGAAAAAATGGAAAAGATTTCTTTAAGGTTACATAACCAAATTTTTGTTAAACGGGAAGATCGCCAATTAGTCCACAGTTTCAAAATTCGTGGTGCTCAAGCTATGATAGCAAGCCTGACCGAAGAACAACGTAAACGAGGTGTAATTGCAGCATCTGCTGGTAATCATGCACAAGGCGTTGCGCTATCGGCGAGTAAATTAGGGATAAATTCCCTAATTGTGATGCCATTAACTACCGCTGACATTAAGGTAGAAGCGGTAAAAGGTTTTGGTGGTGAGGTATTACTTTATGGCGCCAATTTTGATGAAGCAAAAGCCAAAGCAATAGAGCTGGTTGAAGAACAAAATCGCGTCTTTATCCCGCCTTTTGATCACCCCTTAGTGATTGCCGGACAAGGAAGTATTGCTATGGAGTTACTACAGCAAAATGCTAAACTCGATCGCATATTTGTCCCTGTTGGAGGCGGTGGACTTGCTGCGGGCATTGCAGTATTAATTAAGCAAATTATGCCTTCAATCAAAGTGATTGCGGTTGAACCAGAAGATGCCGCATGTTTAAAAGCGGCTCTTGATGCAGGTAAACCTGTTGATTTAAATCGAGTAGGCTTATTTGCTGAAGGGGTTGCCGTTAAACGAATAGGCGATGAAACATTTAGACTTTGTCAACAGTACATTGATGATATTATCACTGTCGATAGTGACGAAATTTGTGCAGCGGTAAAAGATTTATTTGACGATGTACGCGCCATTGCCGAACCGTCAGGTGCTGTGGCGCTAGCGGGATTGAAAAAGTATGTTGCCAAGCACAATATTTGTGGCGAAAACCTGGCTCATATTTTATCTGGAGCTAATTTGAACTTTCATAGTTTGCGTTATGTATCAGAGCGCTGTGAACTAGGTGAAAAACGCGAAGTCCTTCTCGCTGTGACGATTCCAGAAAAGAAAGGTAGTTTTTTGAAATTTTGCCAACTGTTAGGTGGACGTTCAGTCACTGAATTTAATTACCGTTATCATGATGAACAATCAGCATGCGTTTTTGTCGGTGTTAAAATTACTAAAAGTGACGAAAAAGATGAAATTATGCAGGAATTAATTTCTGCTGGTTATGCCGTAGTTGACTTAACCGATGATGAAATGGCTAAATTACATGTTCGATATATGATTGGCGGCAAACCATGTAAACATATTGAAGAACAAGTATACAGTTTCGAATTTCCTGAATCACAAGGCGCACTTCTTAAATTCTTGCAAACATTGGGCACAAATTGGAATATTTCAATGTTCCATTATCGCAGTCATGGCACCGATTATGGAAGAGTGCTTGCCGCTTTTGAAATCGATGAAAGTAGCTATAATCAGTTTAATCAACATTTAACCGAATTGGGTTACGATTTTCATAATGAAACGCACAACCCATCACTCAAACTTTTCCTCACAAATCAATCGTAATTTTTACTAAAAATAAGGATTACCCAAAAATTATTGGGTAATCCTATTAAGATAACATTAAAGTATATTTGCTTAAATATAACTTATTTTAACAGTAACAAATAAAAAATTTAGCCAAATTTTAATTGTCTATTTTAAAGTAAAAATATCATCTTTTGCCTATTGATTCCCCTAATTATTCAGTGCATATTAGTAGAATGTTTATACAACAATTTTTCAAGTCTAGTTGGAATGTGAATAGGGATATTTATCTTCTAATTCATTAATATTAATCAATAGGATATAACTCAATTTTGTTAATTATCATAGATGAAAATAGTTATTTTCATCTAATGTTTATGCAAAAAGATGAGTTAAAAAAGTAACACTTAACAACATAAGGATAATTCATGATAAAAATTGCAGGTGCCCGTAAATTTTATTTATGGCTAGTTGCCATTATTTTATTAGCGAGCGGTTTATTTTGTACAATTTATGGATTTAAATTGATCGCACTAGGCGGTAGCTGGTATTTTGCGATTATGGGATTAGTACAAATAATCACTTCGCTTTTATTATTTAGACAAAGTACCAAAGGGGCTTGGCTATATGGTTTAGCTTACGCATTAACCTTAATTTGGGCTTTATATGAGGTTGGCTTACAATTCTGGCCGCTCTTCTCGCGCTTAATGGTATTTACAGGTTTTGCAATGCTTATTGCATTTGCCTATCCAATGCTTGAGAAAAAAGAAACTGGCGATACGACTGCTGGTAATGGCGGTTATAAATTGGGGATATTTATTTTAGTCTTAATGGGCATTGCGCTTGGCTTTATGTTCAAAGAACACAATGTTATTACAAATCCCGTCCCTTTAGCCAATAATAAACTCGATCCGAGTGATGCGCCTATAGATTGGAAGCAATATGCTAATACGACTAAAGGCACGCGTTTTTCAGGTGCAGATCAAATCACTAAACAAAATGTTAAAGATCTCCAAGTTGCTTGGACTTATCACACAGGTTATATTCCTTCTAATAGTGGATCAGGTCCAGAAGACCAAGAGACACCTTTACAAATTGGCGATAATGTCTATTTATGTACACCAACAAATGTTGTTATCGCATTAGATGCTGATAGTGGCGAACAAAAATGGCGTTATGATCCTAAAGCGACTTCACCTAACTGGCAACGTTGTCGTGGATTAGCCTACTATGAAGACCAAAAAACGTTAGACGATGCCAGTAATAATGCAAAAGCGTGTTCGGCACGTATTATCATGAACACAATTGATGCTAGGTTGATGGCGATTGATGCAAATACCGGTAAATTGTGTGAAGATTTTGGTGAACAAGGCGTTGTTGATCTGAAAAAAGATATGGGCGATATTCCTCCGGGTTATTATGAGCCAACAGCGGCCCCTTTAGTAGCGAAAGATGTGATTGTTGTTGGTGGCCGCGTTGCTGATAACTTCTCAGTTAATGAGCCAGGTGGCGTTGTTCGTGCTTTTGATGTCCATTCAGGCAAATTAGTTTGGGCATGGGATCCAGGCAATCCAAATATTACTGATGTTCCGCCAGCTAATGAAACCTATACACGCGGCACAGTAAACGTCTGGGCGACGACAGCTTATGATCCAGAACTTGATCTTGTTTATGCACCAACAGGGAATGCAACACCTGACTTCTTCGGTGGCTATAGAACAAAATACGATGATGAATATAACTCATCAATTGTTGCGCTAGACCGTAAAACGGGACAAATTCGCTGGAAATTTAGAACAGCACATCATGATTTATGGGACTATGACTTACCATCACAACCTTTACTCTACGATATTCCTGATGGAAAAGGTGGCGTTACAAAAGTTATTGTCCAAACAACAAAATCAGGTCAGATCTTCATGTTAGATCGTCAGACCGGTAAACCTGTTGCTGAAGTTCAAGAAAAACCTGTAGCAAAAGGTGATGTAGCAGGTGAATATTACTCCCCTACTCAGCCATTCTCAGTAGGTATGCCATCAATTGGTAACGAAACCTTGACTGAATTTGATATGTGGGGTGCGACACCTTATGATCAATTACTCTGCCGAATTGACTTTGCCGGTTCTGTCTATCATGGTTTATTTACACCACCGAATATGACCAAAACGCTGCAATATCCAGGATCTTTAGGTGGCATGAACTGGGGCAGTGTCGCGGTTGATCCACAAACCAACTTAATGTTTGTTAATGATATGCGAATTGGTTTAACTAACTGGATGATCCCTCAAGATAATATCCCTAAAAATGCTAGCGGTATTGAAATGGGTATTGTGCCACAAAAAGGAACGCCATTTGGTGCGATGCGTTTGAGATTTACCTCTGCCTTAGGTGTTCCATGCCAAAAACCACCTTACGGAACCATGACAGCCATCGATCTTAAATCTCGACAAATTGTATGGCAAAAACCTTTAGGTACAGTCATGGATACAGGTATTTTAGGCATCCCAATGCATTTACCTGCGCCAATTGGCATGCCAACCATCGGTGGACCAATGGCAACTAAATCTGGTCTATTATTCTTTGCTGCAACGCAAGACTTCTATCTTCGAGCATTTGATTCTGTGACCGGGGAAGAAATTTGGAAAGCACGTTTACCCGTCGGTAGCCAAGGTACACCAATGACCTATGTATCACCTAAAACAGGTAAACAATATATTGTCATCTCAGCAAGTGGAGCAAGACAATCACCAGTTCGTGGCGATTATGTTATTGCTTATGCTTTACCTGATAAAAAATAGTTGTTAGCTAAAATAGTTTTAGCCTCATAATAACTGCCATTATATCGTATAGTTTTATCGATATAATGGCAGATAAAATAAACTATCAGCGAATTTATTAAATCTAAACAGTTTAATTCAACTATGGTATTTAACTAAAACACAAACCTTTTTTAAACTGATTGGCGAAATAGCCGCTATCACAAAATCTATTTTCGATTATTTCTATAATTTTAAACAATTCTCCTATTGCTAACTACTTCAATATCGATCAATAAAATAAATATGAATTTTTTGTTAAAAGTAATGTCCTAATTTGAATGAATAGTAATTCGAATAAATCATTGCAGAAATGATAAACTTATCACCTTATAATGACATAGTCTTTACTGCACAAATTGTGAATCTTTAGTGATAAAAATGGATTTTATAGGAAATGAAAAAAATAGTTTCAAGCTTATGTATAGCGGTATTTTGTTGTTTTACTCTGTGTAATACGCATATGGTGTTTGCCAATAATAACGCTTTAAATTATAACCAACGTGAGCATTTTGATTCCTTTGCTGACTTCTATCAAAGTTTACCGATATTATCCATGCCTATTGATAGCAAAAATATCAGCACCGGAAAATATGTTGATAGTAAATTTTTTCATTTCGATGATGATGATTATCGCTATTATGATAAACCAACTGTTCAAACCGACAATTATTTTACGCTAACAGATCTAAAAGCGATTGGTCGCTTTGAAATGGATGATATCAAATTTATACTCTATGATTTAACTTTTGATAGTATAGGCGAAGGTATCAACGAAGATATCAAATTAATTAATGCTTTTGACAAAAATGGAAAATTTCTAGATGAATTAATGATAGCGGGAAAAACTGGACATGAAGATCATTTGTTTTTCTTTTCATCCACGATTAAAGATCAACTATTTCATATTAAACTAGACGCAGTTTATGAACTTGGTTATGTAGCAGAAGTTAAAGACAATATCTACCAATATAAACAAACGATTAATTTAACTTATCAAGTTCATGACAATCAATTTTACTTACTAGCCCCTCCTGTTAACTGTCAAACTAAAAATTTAAAGCAATATTTGAATAAACTTACCAAACAACAGTTTGCCGATGTTGCTGATATCGTGGCTTTTAGCAACTATATTGATTGTTATCCGGTATCCGAAAATTTGCAAACATATAAACAAATAGCTAATTATATTAAAAATTCTATTCATTATTTTCTAAGTTCTGCTGAATTGAAAACATTACAAAAAAGAATTGGTATTATTGAGGATTAAGTATGTGTTTACCTACTTTTAAATATCATCCCAACGCTTATCAGCTAGATATTTTTAGTCAAAAAGATGGGATTTGCTCGGTTTGTCATAAAATTCGTTCAATAAAATATGACTTACCGCTTTACAGCCAAGAAGAACCTGAATATATCTGTCCATGGTGTATTGCTGACGGTTCTGCGGCAAAAAAATATCACGGTCAATTCAATGATGATAACAGTATAGATGAGCTGCCGCCTGAAAAGCTTGACGAGCTCATATTAAAAACACCCAGTTATTCATCATGGCAGCAAGAAGTATGGTTAACGCATTGTAATGAGCCTTGTGCATTTATCGGTTATGTCGGATTTGCAGAAATTATTCCCTATTTTGATGAGATTAAAGATGATATTGATTACCCAGAGGAGTTATTAAGAACGTCATTATCCAAAGATGGCTCACTGACTGGTTATCTATTTGAGTGTGTTCAATGTGGTAAGAAAAGATTGCATATTGATTGCAACTAAATAGCTATACACCATTTTCATGAAGTTAATTTACCCAATCATCAAAAATCAAATTGTACAAAACGATGAAGCCGATTTAACAATCGGCTTAAAATAGAATCAGACAACACGCTTATTGATATCGCTCTGTTGCTGATAAAGGTATGGCATAAAATAGAAACCTAATAAGATTAATTAATATGTCGAATATAACCTTTCACAATATTAATGCTTTTATCAAACAGCTGTTTCTCGGTTTCGTTAAAGTCAAGTTGAATCACTTTTTTAATCCCATGTTGATCCAAAATTGCCGGTACCCCTATAGCGACATCTTTATAGCCATACTCCCCATCTAAAACACAGCTAAGCGCTAAGGCTCGATGGCTATTAGTAAAAATATGCTGACAAATTTCAGTAATGGTACTAGCGATACCATATTCAGTACAATGCTTATATTTAACGATTTCAAAACCTTTATTTTTTGCTTTAGTCCCAATATCAACAAAATCAATTTTATTTTTTTCAAGTTGATTAAGATTAATACCATAAACCGAAGAATGCGACCAAACCGGAAACTGCGAATCACCATGCTCACCAACTATAAAGGCATCGATGCTTTGTGGTCCTATATCCATCTGCTCACCTAGTAAGCGACGTAATCGCACGGTATCAAGCCAAACTCCTGTACCAATAACTCGATGACGAGGTAAACCTGATAGTTTCCAGACTTGATAAGTAATTGCATCACAAGGATTGGTTGCTATCAAAAAAATACCCTTGAAGCCATTTTTCATCATATTCGGCACAATACTTTCCACAATTTTAGATGTGCCTGCAAGCTCCTCATCACGGCTTTTTTGTGCTAATCCTGAAGTTACTGTAATAATCGCAATATCAATATCAGCACAATCGGTCGATTCACGCAAACTCACTTTGATCATATTTTGCCGATAAGCTGCTGCATCCAAAAGATCTTGAGCATGACCATAGGCTAAATCTTTATTAAGATCGACCAGCGCTATCTCTTCACATATGCCACGATTAACAAAAGTATAAGCGGTTGTTGAACCCACATTGCCAACACCAATAATCATCACTTTACGAAGTTTCATCTTTAACCTACCTAATTTTAGTTTAAAAATTTCACAATTAGATTTAGTTATACTCCTGTTTTTTTAAGATTCAAGAT
>CALYPO010000005.1 GCA_945276085.1 uncultured Gilliamella sp. | reverse complement strand
GAAAAAGCCGCAGCCGAGAAAGCCGCCGCCCAAAAAGCTGCGGCAGAGAAAGCTAAACAAGCTAAAAATGATAAAGCATTAAATGATCTGTTAGGTGGATTAACCTCATCAGGTGCGCCAAGTACTTCAAATGCTCAAGGAGCAACGGCTAGCCGTAAAGGTGTGTCGGATGGTGAATTAGACAAATATAAGTCATTAGTACAAAATGCAATAAGTAATAAATTTATTAATCCTCCTAATGTTTATAGTGGGCAACACTGTGTTTTGCAGATTCAAATTGCGCCCGATGGATTATTACTTAATGTCATTTCAAAAGGTGGGGATGATGCTTTATGCCGAGAAGCGCTTGCCGCTACCAAACTTGCGGTGATACCAAGACCTGCCAATAATCTGTATAATGAAGTAAAAAATATGACTCTTGAATTCCAACCAAAATAGCTTAATGTTCAAATTTTGATCTTCATAAAATAAATTTTCAACATCTTTCAGTCAAAGATGTTGAAAATGATTTAAACGTCCCAATATATTTTCTATTCATTCCAAATTTAGTTATTGTAAGTAAGAGAAGGAGCAGAATATGACAACAATAGTCAGTGTTCGCCGTGAAGGGCAAGTGGTTATTGGTGGTGATGGGCAAGTGACACTTGGTGAACGTATAATTATGAAAGGCAATGCCCGTAAAGTTCGTCGATTATATAATAACAAAGTAATTGCAGGATTTGCAGGCGGCACAGCTGATGCCTTTACGCTTTTTGAATTATTCGAACGAAAACTTGAAATGCATCAAGGTCATTTAACCAAGTCTGCAGTTGAGTTAGCGAAAGATTGGCGTACCGATAGGATGTTACGTAAATTAGAAGCATTGCTTGCTGTTGCCGATGAAAGTGCCTCATTAATTATTACTGGTACAGGTGATGTTATTCAACCAGAAGACGATTTGATTGCTATTGGTTCGGGAGGACCATATGCTCAAGCGGCAGCACGTGCGCTACTGGATAATACTTCATTATCTGCACATGATATTGTGCAAAAGTCATTATCAATAGCGGGAGATATTTGTGTATATACCAATAACTTCCAAACAATTGAAGAACTCAATTATTAATTAAACCGATTTAAGAGAAAATTATTATGTCTGAAATGACTCCTCGCGAAATAGTAAGCGAATTAAACCAACATATCATTGGTCAAGATAAAGCAAAACGTTCTGTTGCTATTGCATTGCGTAATCGTTGGCGTCGTATGCAGCTTGATGAAGCGTTACGCCATGAAGTAACACCCAAAAATATATTAATGATTGGACCAACAGGGGTAGGTAAAACCGAAATCGCCAGAAGATTAGCGAAATTAGCACGTGCTCCATTTATCAAAGTCGAAGCAACAAAATTTACAGAAGTCGGTTATGTTGGTAAAGAGGTTGACTCTATTATTCGAGATTTAACCGATTCCGCTGTCAAAATGATTCGTCAAGAAGCAATAGAAAAAAATCGCAATCGTGCACAAGAGTTAGCTGAAGAACGTATTTTAGATGTACTGGTCCCACCAGCGAAAGATGGATGGGGACAGGTTGAAAATAATAACGATTCAACAGCTAGACAAGCTTTTCGAAAAAAACTCCGTGAAGGTGCACTTGATGATAAAGAGATTGAAATTGAAGTAGCCGGCGTTAATATTGGTGTCGAAATCATGGCACCTCCGGGTATGGAAGAAATGACGAATCAATTACAATCGATGTTTCAAAATTTAGGTGGTCAAAAAACAAAACCACGTAAAATGAAAATTAAAGATGCATTTAAACAGTTAATTGAAGAAGAAGCTGCTAAACTTGTAAATCCTGAAGAACTTAAACATCAAGCCATTGAAGCTGTTGAACAAAATGGTATTGTGTTTATTGACGAAATTGATAAAGTTTGTAAGCGTGGTAATTCTTCTGGTCCTGATGTGTCTCGTGAAGGGGTGCAACGTGATTTATTACCTTTAGTTGAAGGATGCACGGTATCAACTAAGCATGGTTCAGTAAAAACTGATCATATTTTATTTATCGCTTCTGGTGCATTCCAAACAGCAAGCCCATCAGATTTAATACCGGAACTTCAAGGGCGTTTACCAATTCGAGTTGAATTACAAGCATTAACCAGTGAAGATTTTGAGCGTATTTTAACTGAGCCAAATGCATCACTCACTGTACAATATAAAGCACTTATGGCAACAGAAGGTGTGAATATTGATTTTACCACAGATGGGATACGTAAAATAGCGGAGTCTGCTTGGCAAGTAAATGAGCAAAATGAAAATATTGGTGCTCGTCGATTACATACCGTGCTTGAACGTTTAATGGAAGAAGTTTCGTTTGAAGCGAGTGAACTTAATGGGCAAACAGTTACAATTGATGCTAAGTATGTTGGTGAGCATTTAGATAAACTCGTTGCAGATGAAGATCTAAGCAAGTTTATTTTGTAGTTTTATTTTTAACTGGTAAACAAAAAAGGTGAGTATATTACTCACCTTTTTTATTATTCATTTGTCTTATTTTTATTTAGTTAGTAAACCTTCTAAAAGATCTACTGCTTTTTGTTTAGAATTTGATTTAGAGTCATCTTTTGAATTACGTCCTTCAAGTTTATTGCGTAATTTATCTAACTTGTCTTGCAACTTATCACTAAATAAATCCTTAATGACTTGTTCTAAATCAATTTGGTAATGAAGATTAGCAAATTGCCCATAAATATGTAACGGTATAGTTAGCTTTTGTAGTTTTGCAATGGTATCGTTTTTACCATTCCAGCCACCTAAAAGTTTAATGTTTAAATTCACATCTAAATCTTTTTGAGTCATACCAACTCTGCCTGAGCCAGAGGTGACATCGAGTGTTTGAGAATTGGCTCCTAACGTTGTTAGCTCTAAATTACCATTGCTTAAATAGCCATTAGCTGTGATATTAGAAAATTCAGTATAGTTTTTTTGATTTTCTGGATTAGATATATCTTTGGTATATTTTGCTGCTGCAGTTTGAATAATATTATTGATATTAATATTATTTAATCTGGCATTGGTCACATTGATTGCTACGTTACCCTTTATACTTTCTAAGAGTCGATTACCTATTAATGTATTCGCTTCTAAATCACCATTTGCATTAAATGATCCTTGCAAATCATTAGGTGTTTCTATTTGGGTAAAGAACGTATTAAGATCAACATTACTAATTTTAGGACTCAATTTAATTAGCGTATTTTTTTGCTTACCATTTGCGATACCTGTTGCCATTACATGGCCTTTAGCAAAGTCAAAATTGATATCATGAAAGGTGGCTACACCATCATTATTGACCATATTTACATTGATATTATTCAATATAATGTTATTAGCATCTAATTGTTTTAAATTGAGTTTAAGTTTAGCATTGAAGCTATTAAGAAAATTGAGTTCGTTCTCAATTTTTTCAACGTTTGATACCACAGGAGGTGTTTGTTGTATAGTGATATTGTCGTTTACTTTTTTATCATTGGTTAAAAATGTCGATAGGTTCAATTTATCCGAGCTAAGCTGCAGATCAATATCAGGTTTGTTGTCTAAATTAGCAGTAAATGCACCATTAAAATTGTTTTCATTGATTGAAAAAGATAAATTTTTACTACTTAATTGCATTGGATTCGTTTGTTGATAATTAAATAATCCATTGATATTGCCTTTTAGAGCTTTAAACGATGAGGTAATGCCTTTATAAGAATATTCAAATTTCTTCAAATCAATAATTGCGCTATTAGGATATTGGGTTAAATCTACATCAGCATTAGCAGCATAATAAAGATCTTGTTGATTACGATCAACATTGCCTTTTACATCAATTGTCATTTTTTTATCTGATTTTTGCTCGATCGCTAAGTTAATATTGCGAAAGTTAATCAAATCATCTTTGTGTTGAATGACAACAGTACTATCAGTGACTTCAAGTTTGTTTAATGTAAACGCCCAATTTGATGGTTTTGCAGCTTGTTTAGTTTGTGATATTTCACCGTTAGATGTGTTTGGCTTGTTAGCTTCTTTGTTGTCAAAAACCAATCCTTTACTTTCATCGGTAATATTAATAATAGCCGATTTTATAAATACATTTTTGACAGTCAATTTTTTAGAAAACAGTGGGAACAACTCCACATCTAAACGCATATTATCTGCTGTTAGAATGGGTTTTTTAGCATCTTGATCAGAAAGCTTAACCGAATCAGTTAATATACTGACTTGTGGCCAAATGTGCCAACGTAAATTTCCTTCGATAGTTAATTCATAGCCTGTTTTATCTTTGACGGTATCAGTTATAAATCCTCGAAAATTATTGGGGTCAACAAAAACGATTAATGAGACAATACCGATTGAAATAATGAGGATTAAAATTAAAAGCGTAACCAATATTTTTTTGATCATATTAATGTTCCTTTAGAATATAAGCTACTAAGCGTGCTAGTCTTTATCAATACGACTGGCAACTGCACCTTGTTGATCTTTATATTTTGCATCTTTTCTGCTGTTGTAAGGTCTTGCTGCTTTCCCAGTTAATGTTTCAAAACTTAATGCGCCAATGGTCATTCCTGGTCTGAGCGCTAATGGGATTTTTCCCGAATTGTAAAATTCTAATACAATTTGTCCTTGCCAACCAGGATCGATACGGTGAGCAGTCACATGTACCATCAATCCTAATCTGGCCAGTGATGAGCGACCATCTAGCCAGCCAACTAAGTCGTCAGGAATAGTAACGGACTCTAACGTGACGGCTAAAGCTAACTCACCGGGATGAAGATAAAAAGCATCGCCTTCTGCAAGGACCATTTCTTCACTCATCACACGTTCAAGAACCGCTGATACTTGTTCTTTAGGACCACTCAAGTCTATATAAGGTGTAGTATGTTCCCGAAAGGTACGAAATTTATTACCCAATCTAACATCGACGGTTGCGCCATTGATACAATGAGTTGTTGGTTGCGGTGTAATTTTTAGTTTACCACTTTGTAAATACGCTTCGATATCTCGATCGCATAATCTCATGAGTTATCCTTAAATATACTGTTATTTGCTTATTCTAACAGGTTCTAACGATGCCGTCGATGTTGATAATTTAGGGTTTGATAACCCATGCACGACCATAATGATTATAGTATCCGGCTAATTTTCCTGGTTTATCACCGATTCCTAAATAAAGATCAAAATGTTGCCCTTTAATTGCGCCACCAACATCTAACGCTACCATCAACCGCGTTTCCCGACGACCTCGATATTGACCATCGTCATCAAGTAAGGGTACATCCACTAACACAACTGAACCAATTGGAATAAGTGATTTATCTGATGCCACCGATGCATTGGCAACCAGTGGTACCGCTGCTGCACCTTTTACCTCAGCATTAGGTTGAGGTTTAAAAAAAACAAATGAACGGTTTTGAATTAATAATGCTTTGACTTGTTTTTCACTTTTGTTTTTAGCCCAATCTTTAATGGCTTGAATTGACATTTTGTCTTTATCGATTTCGCCTTGTTCGACTAATAAGCGACCTATGCTTGAGTAACCATGACCATTTTTACCACCATAACAGAAGAAAACTAAAGGGGTACCATCTTCAAAATCAATATAAGCACTTCCTTGTACTTCCATAATAAAATTATCCATCAAGGAATTACTGTAAGCAATTTCAAGACCCTTTCCGGCTAGGGCTCCATTATAAATTTGTTCGCGATTCGGTAATCGTCCACTAGTTTTTGCAGGCATTTTATAAATAGGGTATTTGAACTCTGCATTTGGTTGGTGTCTTGCTTTGATGACAGGGGTGTAGTACCCCGTTAAATGGACATTACCATAACCATCTTGGCCTGCCATTTCATAACTATTTAGCCCCACTTTGTTAAATTCATCTGCCCCTAACGACCGGTTAATCCAGTTATCTATTGCTTTATAAATATGTTCATTTTTTCGATATAAAGATGGGGATGTAGATTTAATTTTGTTAACTTGAAGCACATAATCGGTAATATTGACTGGAATCCCCAGATCAGGATGACTAACATTGAGTGGCGAACTAAGTTTACCATCTTTGTACAGTTGTCCTTGTTTAAATTGACGTTTTGCATTACTTTGACATCCAGTTAAAACGGTTAGTACAAATAAAATGCACACAATATATATTCGATAATGGCGGTTATATTCTTTCATCTTAGTTAATCATTATAATACGTTATAAAATTATAGGTGGTTATGCTACACAATTCTATTATAAGAAACTACCACTAAATGTGATGTTGCCATAAAAAGTTTTCATAACAATTAAGCTTGCGGTTTGACGGCATAAACTTTATAGTCCTACACTACGGATAGTAGTGTGAAATTTTGAAACTTAAAGGTAATCAATGCGATGAGCGATACATCTCCAAACAGTGATCTTAAACGAAATCTTTCCAATCGACATATTCAACTAATCGCAATCAGTGGTGCTATTGGTACCGGCTTATTTATGGGGTCAGGTAAAACGATCAGTCTTGCAGGACCATCGATTATTTTTGTGTATATGATAATTGGCTTTATCTTATTTTTTGTTATGCGAGCCATGGGTGAAATCCTTTTGTCTAACTTAAAATATAAATCCTTTAGTGATTTTGCCAATGATCTGTTAGGCCCTTGGGCTGGGTTTTTTACAGGATGGACTTATTGGTTTTGCTGGGTAATCACTGGAATAGCTGATGTTGTTGCTATTGCTGGTTATGCGCAGCATTGGTTCCCTCAATTACATGCATGGATCCCAATGCTCTTGACGGTAATTGTGTTATTGACGTTGAATTTATTAACAGTGAAAATGTTTGGTGAAACCGAATTCTGGTTTTCAATGATTAAAATTGTTGCAATTTTAGCATTGATTGTTGTTGGACTTGTTTTGATTTTGACTGCTTTTCACTCAGAGCAGACCAATACTACCGCTTCTTTTGCCAATTTATGGAGTTATGGTGGGTTTTTCCCTCATGGTTCAATGGGCTTTTTTGCTGGTTTTCAAATTGCAATCTTTGCTTTTGTGGGTATTGAATTGGTGGGTACTACAGCCGCTGAAACTGTTGATCCAAATAAAAATCTACCTCGAGCAATTAATTCGGTACCGGCTCGTATTATTTTCTTTTACGTTTTTGCGTTAATTATTATTATGAGTGTCACACCTTGGATTTTAATTTCGCCAAATAAAAGCCCGTTTGTTGAGTTATTTACCTTAATTGGTTTACCCGCCGCCGCCAGTGTTATTAATTTTGTAGTTTTAACTTCAGCTGCATCTTCTGCCAATAGTGGAATTTACTCTACCAGCCGAATGTTATTTGGGTTAGCCAAAAAACAAGATGCTCCAGAACCTTTTGGGAAATTATCGCGCAGATCTGTCCCTGCCAATGGTTTACTGTTTTCATGTACCTGTTTATTTGGTGGTGTAGTTTTAATTTATTTAGTACCGGACGTAATGGCAGCTTTTACCATTGTTACAACCATTTCCGCTATTTTATTTATGTTTATTTGGTCGATGATTCTGGTTTCTTATATCGCCTATTATCGAAAAAAAGCGGATTTACATCAGCAATCTAAATTTAAAATGCCTGGTGGCGTTTTAATGTGTTATGTATGCTTGGCATTTTTTGCTTTCGTAATTGTATTATTGACGTTTGAGACAGATACCCGCCAAGCGCTTATAGCAACACCAATTTGGTTTGTTATTTTAGCGGTAAGTTATTGTGTTCGTGGTTTAAAAAGACAGTAAAATCTAATAGTTAGGCAGGTTTTTTACCTGCCTAATATTATGAATTGTTTGCGGGTTTATTCTTTTTAGGCCAGATAAAACTGGCAATAATCCCTAAAGCTAATAGACCTAACACAATATATAAACTCATTGTTGGGGTTATGTCGATTCCGTATCCGAACAAATGGTTGCTAGCATTCAGAGCCAATTTGATAGCGATAAAAAATAATAAGCAAATAACAGCTTTACCTAAATGCACGAGATATTGTTGCATCGCTTCTAATACAAAGTACAGTGTTCTTAAACCTAAAATAGCAAATATCATTGCACTATAGACAATTAAAGGTTCTTGGCTCACCGCGATAACTGCTGGCACGGAATCAAAAGCAAACATGACATCACTCAGCTCAATAACGACAATACATAAAAAAAGCGGTGTTGCATATAACGCTTTGTGAGTATTGATATTGCTTAAATTTTTATTTTCTGGTTTAGTCAATTCATTTTGCACTTGTTTTCGTGACAAAAAAAAGTGATGACCAACCAGTTTGGGATAGGTTGGAAACAGACGGTTAGCAATTCGGTAAGCAATATGGTGTGAGTAATCTTTGATAGCTTGGTCATGATTTTGGTTTTTTAACATCATTACGCCACTGTAGGCAACGGCGACTGAGAAAACCAATTCCATCCAAGGACCTAGGGCTAATAATTCGGTACCAATGATGACAAAAATAGCCCGGAAAATAATCGCGCCTATCACGCCTAAGTAAAGTAATCGATGACGATAATTTTCAGGAATGCTGAACCACGAAAACAGTGCCATAATGACAAATAAATTATCGATTGAAAGCGCCTTTTCAAGCACATAACCTGTTAAAAATAAGCTTGCTATTTCAGCGCCGTGATGAATATATAAAAATAGCGCAAAACATAATGCAATAACAATCCAAAAAATAGACCAGGTTATAGCATTAGTTAAAGTAATAGGCTTATCATTATGATGAGCATATAAATCAATACTTATTGCTACAATTGCTAGTATAATAAAAACTAAAATGGTTTCTATAGGGAAACCTAATGAGTTGTGAATCATAGTGACATTACCTAATTTTCAGATTGATTTATGACATAATGTAAGTATTGTTCTAAGTTATATCAAACATCACCATAAAAATGATTGAGTATATATTGATAGCAAAACCAAAAAAAGATATATTTATCAAATTGTTTAAACTGTCTTTGTTTATTAAACTTTCGAGCAAACTTCCATGCTAAATTTTCGGCTATTTATCTTATTTATTATCGCAATTTTTTCCAGTCTACTCCAAGCACAATCTGTTGAACCTTATATTTCTACTCTACCCAAAGGCAGTGATATATCAATTTTAGTACAGACGGTTGAAAATAATCCTAAACTTTTAGCTAAATATAAAAGTGATCAATTCAAGCAACCGGCCAGTACACAAAAAGTGATTACTGCTTTAGCAGCCGAACTTGAGTTAGGCAGCGATTTTCGGTTTATTACACGAATGCAAACTAATGGCACAATAAGTAATAAACAATTAAATGGTGATTTAATTATCCAATTAAGTGGTGATCCAACGTTTTCGCGTGAAAAATTACGCAGTATGCTTATTGCTTTACGCCAAAAAGGGATTGAAAAGATTGCAGGTAATATAATTTTAGATACCTCGATTTTTACCAGTCATGATAAAGCACCAGGCTGGTCATGGAATAACTTAACGGCTTGCTATAGCGCACCTTCATCAGCCGCAACAATTGATGATAACTGTTTTTACGCAACAATTACACCGAATAAAGTTGGTGCTATTGCATCTGCATCTGTTGCCGCTAGCAATCCTGTGATAATTACCAGTGATGTTCGAACTGTTGCTGCAAACAGTAAAGATTTAAATGATAAATATTGCGAACTTGATGTGAGTTATTCAGATAAAAATCGATATTATTTGTCTGGGTGTATCTCAGCTAGTGCCGATAAAATGCCATTAAAGTTTGCTGTTGTTGATAGTATTGAATATTTTTCAACGATTTTAAAGAATGAACTAAAAGCACAAAAAATAAGTTATACCGGTGGCATAATAGAAAAAAACAAAAAAACTAACTCACAACTTACTTTGTTAACCGCAAGTCAGTCTGCTCCTTTGTCTGATTTATTAACTGTGATGTTGAAAAAGTCTAATAACTTGTATGCTGATGCTATATTTAGAACACTGGGTGCTCACTATTTTAATATCTCAGGTACCTGGCGTAATGGAAGTGATGCGGTAAAACAAATTTTACGCAAAAAAGCAGGAATTAATTTAGAGAATCTTGTCATTGCGGATGGTTCAGGATTGTCGAGATTAAATTTAGTTAGTGCCGATAAATTAATGGAAGTATTACAATACATTGCAGCTAATAATGCACGCTTAGGAATTATTGAAAAACTGCCCATAGCTGGAATAGATGGCACTTTGCAATATCGTAAAAGTTTTAGCCAACCACCGTTTAAAGAGGCTATTATTGCGAAAACAGGTTATATACAAGGTAGTTATAATTTAGCTGGATTTATTCAAAAATCTGATGGTCATTATATTGCTTTTGTTCAGTTACTGTCAGGCTATCAAGCTGAAAGCCAAAATGAGCCTAAAAGTGCAATTATGAAATTTGAATCTGAATTTTATAAGAATTTTGTTAACTAATGTGAATTACAGGAAGATTATACTTGCGTGTATATTCTTCCTTTTTTAATCGATAATTCGCTAAAGGTTATCGCCCAAAAAGCCGCCACTTTGATGTTTCCAAAGTTGTGCATATAAGCCATTTTTATTTAATAGCTGTTGGTGTGTACCTTGCTCAATGATTTTACCTTGATCGAGCACGACTAATCTATCCATTGCTGCAATGGTCGATAAACGATGGGCTATCGCAATAACGGTTTTTCCTTCCATTAAGGTATATAAACTTTCTTGAATGGCTTGCTCTATTTCAGAATCAAGTGCACTTGTTGCCTCATCCAAAAGTAAAATAGGGGCATTTTTTAAAATGACTCTAGCAATTGCGATTCGTTGTCTTTGCCCTCCCGATAATTTTATACCTCGTTCGCCTACATAGGCGTTATAACCTGTTCTACCTTTAGCATCGACTAATGTTTGAATAAAGTCATCAGCATGGGCTTTTTTAGCCGCTATGATCATCTCTTGCTCACTGGCTTGATTATTACCATAAAGTAAATTTTCTTTTACTGAACGATGCAGTAGCGAGGTATCTTGGGTGACCATACCAATTTTGGCACGTAAACTTTCTTGGGTAACATTGGTAATATCTTGACCATCAATAATGATTTTACCACTCTGTAAATCGTAAAAACGTAACAGCAAGTTAATTAGTGTCGATTTACCAGCACCAGAACGACCGACTAATCCAATTTTTTCACCAGGATTGATGGTAAGATCTAAATTCTCGATTACCGCATTTAACCGTTTTTTATCATAATTAAAATCTATATGCTTAAATTCAATTTTACCTTGATTGACTTTAAGCTCAGTTGCATCGGGTTTATCTGTGACAGCTTGAGTGGCTGAAAATGTTTTTATTCCATCTTTAACAACACCAATGTTTTCAAATAAGGACGCTATTTCCCACATGATCCAATGTGAAAAACCATTTAATCGTAGTGCAACTGCGGTTGTTGTGGCAATCGCACCCACTCCGACTAATTGTTGGCTCCATAGCCAGAGTGAAATCGCTGTCGTACTTAAAATCAGTGAAATAGAAAGCAAATGGTTTACAATTTCAAAACTGCTCACTAGGCGCATTTGTTTATTGACTGTAATTAAAAATTCATCCATGGACTCTTGGGCATATTTAGCTTCATTGCCAGCATGTGAAAAAAGTTTTACTGTCATAATATTGGTATAGGCATCTGTCACGCGTCCTGTCATGGTTGATCTGGCGTCTGCCTGCATACTCGCCACTTTACTTAAGCGTGGAATGAAATAGTACATAGCAATGCCAAAAAGGACACACCAGCCAAAAAAGGGTAATAAGAACCAAGGATCGAGTTGTCCAATAATTGCTGCCATGGTGATAAACGAGATAAGCACATAAACTAAAATATCTGCTACCAAAAAACAGGTATCTCGAACGGCAAGGGCTGTTTGCATGACTTTTGCTGATATTCTGCCTGCAAATTCGTCTTGAAAAAATCGCATACTTTGATTTAGGACTAAACGATGTAAATTCCAACGTATTCTCATCGGAAAATTACCAGCAAGTGACTGATGCTTAATAATGGTTTGTAAGCCAATAATCAACGTACTTGCTAAAATGATTAAGGTAAATAAAATTAATGTACTTTTTTCTTGTTGCCAAAATTTACTTGGCTCAATGACAGCCAGCCAATCAACTACTTTACCTAAAGCCGCAAATAAGAAAGCTTCAAAAGCGCCACTTAAACCACTAAGTATAATGAGTGATAATATAAAGATGCGAATGCCTTTTGTGGATTGCCAAATAAATTTAAAAAAGTTTTTAGCGGTAGGTTGTGCGTCATCTTTAGGATAAGCTGACACCAATTTTTCAAAAAATCGATACATAATTGACCCAATAATTAGTAAGGTTAGCCATTGATTTTTTATCAATGATCAAAAGAAATATGCGGGTAATAGTTATAGATATAAATTATCTAAACACTAAATTGTTGTGTGATATTTTTAGATGAACATTATTTAGCTTTCTACCTGATGTAGGAAAATTATACCTATTAGTAAAATAACGAGGAAATTACAGGTTGTAGATTTCCTCGTGTTTAAATTATAGCCTGAACTAATTTGGATTGCTACTTATGGTATTAAAAAACATCTTTAATGATTTGTACTGCACGACCTACAATATTGTATTTTTCGAAATGAGCTTTAGGAACCTCAATAGTTGGATATTGGTTATTGTTACAAATTAAGATCCAACTGCCCAGTGTTAATCTTATTTTCCTAAGCAAGGTAAAATTTTCATATTCGATTAAATAAATGGCACCATCAATAAGTTCACTTTCTTGTGTGTTGATAATCACGCCATTATTATTTTCAATGTCTGGTGCCATTAGATCGCCTTTAGCCCAATAAATTATTAGTTTTCGGATATCGAGGCCTCGATGAGCAGCCCAACCTTCAACGATAGGATAATTCATCACTGGTGGGGTTTCACGAACATAACGCTGAGTTTGCGCTTCTTCTTTAGTGGGTAATTGTTTTTTATAAACAGGAATTCGATAAATATTTTCGTTATAAATACCATCATCTTCGTCTTTAGGATCGAAAACTTCTAATTTATAACCGGTAGCAAGCCAGTTGAAAGATACATTACATTTTTCCGCAATGACTTCTAAACGGGTAAGAGATGGATATGTTTTACCTGATAAGTAGTCTCTGATAACAGTTTCTGACATATCACATTTTTTAGCAAAGGCAGAAACAGATAAACCTTGCATAGAGCTGTATAATCTATCTTTAAATGTTTTAACATTTTTATTTTTAATCATATTTATTTCTGTCTACTTTTTATTTTCATCCGTTTACTAATTATAAAACATATTTTTTTAGTTTTATATATATGATTATCAGAATAGTTTGTATTTAAAAATGTTTTTTCTTAATTTCGGTTAAATTATTCGTTTTATATTCTGATTTTTGTTTAATTTTACGTTTTAAAATTAGAGTTTTTAAAAAAATGATGATGTGTTTTTTTCTGTTTTAAAAAAGTTATTTTATACGAAAAATAAAGTATTTTTATAATTTAATATGTTTTTTTTAATAATTTTTGATTTAAGTTAAAATATTGAAAATGAAATAATTAAGTGGTTATTATATTGTATATTAATGATTTTATTTGTTTTATTTTTAATTTTGCTACCTTTCTTTAAATAAATACGAAAGCAAATAAAAACGTTGACTAAAACGAAAAAAAATGGATAATAAGCAGGGTAAGGATTTTTCATTGTTTTCTTTCCTTATATTCCTTATATTTCATGTTGGCCTGTATATTTATATACAGGTCTTTTTTT
The DNA here is from genome assembly GCA_945276085.1 of uncultured Gilliamella sp. Classification (GTDB taxonomy): domain Bacteria; phylum Pseudomonadota; class Gammaproteobacteria; order Enterobacterales; family Orbaceae; genus Gilliamella. Next base: position 32,508 of record CALYPO010000005.1, on the reverse strand, counting down.
TATCCTAAAATAACTTGTTGTGAAATCCCTTAATAAAAAGCGTATAATTAAGCTAATACTTTAAGTGCTGTGTTGTTGTTTTGGATCAAGCATAGCAGTAATACTTTTTAAAAGAGGATTTTTATATGTCATTTAGCATTCCACACCTTTTAGTGTTTCTTGCTGTAGTCATTTTATTATTTGGCACAAAAAAACTACGTAATTTAGGGTCTGATTTAGGTTCAGCTTTAAAAGGGTTTAAAAAAGCGATGAATGATGATGACACTGAAGTCAAAAACGATAACAAACTTGATAATAAGTAGCGATATTTGTTGGTATGAATAAAAATTTTGATATTGCTATTGTTGGTGGTGGATTAGTTGGTTTAGCAACTGCTTGCGCACTTAGTCAACATGGTTTAAACATTGCGCTTGTCGATGCTAACATTCATCAGCATCAACAATTATTTCATAATGAGATAGGTATTCGAGCGTCTGCAATAAATAATGCTAGTCAGCGTTATTTTGCGCAAATTGGGATATGGGATGATTTATTAGCAAGTAAACGAGTACAAGATTTTTCTGAAATAGGTGTTTGGGAAAAAAATGGTCAAGCACATTTAGCTGCTCATGCCAAAGATTATGGTTATGCTAATCTTGGTTATATCATTGAAAATGATGTAATATCTCACTATCTTTATCAATACGCATTATCACGTACTAACATCACCATTTATCCTGATCAAGCAATTAATAGTGAGTTTAGCCAAGATTACGCTTGTCTAACATTATCTAATGAAACTGTATTATATGCTAAATTAGTCATTGGTGCTGATGGGGCACACTCTTGGATTCGAAAGCAAGAAAACATTTCTGTTTTTGAACGTAATTATATTCATCATGCTGTAATAACCACAGTTGAAACGCGTTACCCACATCAATCTTGTGCAAGACAGATTTTTTATCCAAATGGTATTGTCGCTTTTTTGCCGCTTTGGCAACAAAATAAAAGTTGTTTGGTTTGGTCAACCAAGCCTGATAATGCGGCAATGCTATCTTCAATGTCAGAATCAGATTTCTGCAATGAATTATTTCATTTAACGGGTGATAAAGTCGGTCAATGTCAGTTAATCAATCCAAGAATGGTTTTCCCGTTGAAAGCGCGTTTAGCAAGACAATTTATTAAACATCGTTTAGTGTTAATTGGTGATGCTGCTCATACCATTCACCCTTTAGCTGGGCAAGGTGTCAATCTTGGATTTCAAGATTCAGCATTATTGGTTACAACAATTAAAAAATTAATTGATCAACAAAAAGATTTTGGATTAGTTGATAATTTAAAATTGTTTCAATTTATGCGTCGAAAGGATACCTTAGTGATGTTAACCGCTATGCGAACCATACAAGATATGTTTAACGGTGATAGTCTTGTTAAAAAATTAATAAGAACAGTTGGTATGAATACTATCGATCATTGCTCTCCTATCAAAAAACAGTTAATTAAATATGCTATGCATATTTAAGTTAAATTTATGACTTCATTACCCTTAAGCATGGCTTGATGGATAATGAAGTATAAAACTGAGTTATTTAAACGCTGCAGCATAAGAGCTTGGTATAAATGGTGAGGATGGGATATGTAAAGCCCAATATGGATCGCGTAATAACCCTCGTCCAATGCCAATAAGATCAGCATCTTTAGTACTTAATACATAATCAGCTACATATGGATCTTCGAGCATACCGACGGTGATAATCGGCAAATTTGTTATTTTGCGAATGCTTTGCGCTAAATATACTTGATAGCCAGCATGAAATTCAGGGGTATGTGCTGGATCTAACTGTCCGTCCCCCCCTCCACTGACATCTAATACGTCAGCGCCAGCATCAGCAAAGCATTTGGCCAGTTTACGCCCGTACTCAACATCATAGCCGTCCTTTCCATATTCTTGGGCTGAAAAACGCACTATTAAAGGCATATCCGATGGCATGACTGATTTGACGGCTTCGATAACTTGCTCAGCAAATAATAATTTATCTTGCCCGTATTCATCAGTTCGGTGATTACTTTTTGGTGAGCAAAATTGATGGATCAAATAGCCATGTGCCGCATGTATTTCAATCGCATCAAACCCAGCAGCAATTGCTCTTTGGGTTGATTGTTTGAATTTTTCAATGATCTCGATGATTTCATCTTTGGATAATTCCCGAGGCGTTTGGTATTGCCATTTTTCCATGGCTTCGTTAGCGCCATCATATTTAATTGGTGAGCACGACACGACATCAGATGTACCTAATGCTTTGCGTCCGGCATGGGCAATTTGGATGGCGATTTTGCCATTTTGTGCATGTACAGCATCAACAATTCGTTTGAATTGATCTTTTTGCTCATCATTCCATAAACCCAGACAATTTGGCGAGATTCGACCATTTGGCGCGATATTAGTCATTTCTACAATAATTAATCCAACACCGCCAACCGCACGCGACACATAGTGAACAAAGTGCCAATCATTAGGCACGCCATCCGTTGCTTGATATTGACACATTGGCGGCATCACAATACGATTTTTGAGTGTTAATTTTTTTACAGTAAATGGCGTATTAAGATATGAAATTTTTGCCATAAATGACTCCTTAAGTATTGAGTAATTGGACCATTAAACCGTTTTTAATTTAAAAATATTGATGGTAGCTTTATGATTATTAACTATTACTGAAAACATTTTAGCGATGATTACCACCATAATGGTTGCTTTAATTTATAGAACAACGATGTACTTATCAATATTAACTGCTATTTAGCATATTGTATTATAAATAATCTTATTCTAAGCAAGAAGAGGATTATTCCGTTTCTTCTTGTTATGTACAAGGGGTATTGTGTTAGTTTTTAGTCTATTTGATACTATCCATTTTTATTATTTTCAATTCGGATTAATTTTTGTGCCAGGAATTTTAATTAAGCTAATCTATAATAAAATCAGAAGTTAATTGTGATTATTTAATCGATCATCTTAAACAATCAACAATTCGGTTTGTTTAAGCAGAAGAAAAAATAAGATTATAAACAATGTGTTAAACTATATTAACTAAAGCTCAAATATTTTTATTAAAAAATAGGGTTGAGTTGTTTGTGATATCAATTTAAATTCAATGATTGTACTATTTTTTAGTATTGTAAATATACCAACTGACGATACCAAGTAACCCCAATAGCGTTCCGGTAATGGCTATCGATAGCCAACCATAGTGGCTAAATAAGTAGGTTGAAGTAACCGAGCCCAGCATGCCTCCAATAAAATAGCAAACCATATAACCTGTGTTCATTCGACTGCGGGCATCGGGTCTAATTTGATAAATAGCACTCATATTAGAAACATGGGTAACTTGTACCGAAAAATCGAGCAATATTACGCCTAAAATTAGCGCTATGATTGAATACTGTGCTAGTGAAAGTGGTAGCCAAGATAGTAGTAATAAACATAAACCAATGGTTGTCGCTAGTGTGCCTTTACCTATATCAGATAATTTTCCGACAATCGGTGAGCCAAGAGCACCAGCCGCTCCCGCTAAACCAAACAGGCCAATAATAAAATCAGAATAATGGTAGGGCGCGTCAGTCAATAAAAACGCAAGTGGCGTCCATAATAGTGAAAATAGGGCAAAAGAAATAATTGCCAGTAGCGAACGAATTCTTAGTATTGGTTCTTGTTTATAGAGCGTGCCGATTGATAATAACAGTTTAAAATAATTAATATTAATGGTATTGCGATAGGTAGGCAAATAAAAACCAAGTAACGCAGTGACAGTGATCATAATAGTTGCCGCAATCCAATAGACATAATGCCAGTCGGCATTTGACGAAATAGCCCCTGCAAAGGTTCGACCTAATAATATACCTAATAACATACCGCTCATTAATGTACCAACCACCTTTCCTCGATGCTCAGGTTTTGATAAGGTCGCAGCGAATGGAATTAATACCTGAGCAACAGTTGAAAAGAGTCCTGTCAAAGCGGTTCCTAGTATTAGCATCCATAAATTGATCGATAAAGCGCTAATAATAAGACCACATGTTGATAAGATCATTAAAATCAGTATCAATTTTTTACGTTCGAGTTTATCACCCAGCGGCGTAATAAATAATAAGCCGACAGCATAACTAAACTGTGCAGCCATAATGATCGCCCCAGAGTGTTCAACTGCAATGTTTAAATCATTGGTAATAGAGTGTAACAGAGGTTGTGCATAGTAATTACTGGCAATAGTAATACCTATTGCAAATGCCATTAAAAAGATTAACCACTTCGACAAAGCTTGATTTTGTGTATTGTTCATTAGCTATTTTAAATAAAAATAATCGGCAATTATATACAAAAAATATGGGTAGAAAAACTTGGCTTGATATTAAACGAATTGTTTTAGTAAGTTATAAATTGGTGTTGCCAAGCCAATTTTTGCATTCTCAGTTTTCAAATTATACCAATAACCATTGGTCTCATCTAAACACTTTTTATAATTAGTGATAATACACTTGATCGGTATAATATCTAAGTGAAAATGGCTAAAAGTGTGTCGAAACGAAATTAATTGTTCTGGCGGCGTGGTTTCAATTCCCCTTTGGATTAACCAATCTTCTAATGCTTGTTGATTTGCAAATTCGGGTAAGCAATATAAGCCTCCCCAAATTCCTGATGGCGGTCTTTTTTCTAACCATATTGCGTGTTGATATTCTAGTATCAAAAAATAAGCGGTTTTTTCAGGAAGCGTTGATTTAGGTTTTTTAGTTGGAAATTGTTGCCAACTTTCGGTTTTGTAAGCTATACACTCAACATTGAGTGGGCATAAGTTACACTTAGGTTTAGAACGCGTACAAACTGTCGCGCCTATATCCATCATCGCTTGATTAAATTTTGCGACATCGTGTTTTGGCGTAACTTGTTCACTCAACTGCCATAGCTTATTTTCGATAGTTTTGTTGCCTGGCCAGCCTTCTACGGCAAAATAACGAGTCAGTACTCGTTTAACATTACCATCTAAAATAGCAAAATGTTGATTTTGTGATAGTGATAAAATAGCACCGGCAGTAGAGCGTCCGACTCCTGGTAATGCAACAACATCATCAAAACGAGTCGGAAATATACCTTTAAATTTGTCATTGACAATTTGTGCGGCTTTATGCAAATTACGCGCACGAGCATAATAACCCAGTCCAGTCCAAAGGTGTAGAACATCGTCAATAGGCGCGTTGGCAAGATCAGAGATCTTAGGAAAATGCGCAATAAATCGCTTAAAGTAGGGAATAACTGTGGCAACTTGGGTTTGTTGCAACATAACTTCCGACAACCAGACATGATAAGGGCTTTTTTCTATTTGCCATGGTAGCGTCTTTCTACCAAACTGCTCATACCAGCGAATGACCGCTTGAGAAAAATGTTGCATCATTTTCATTAGTTAGACTATCGCCGCAACCGAGTCACTTGGGTAGCAACCTAATACTTTAGTATAGAGCGTTATGGATGCCAACTCTTTCAATGCTGTTTGCATTTCATCTGAATGGATGTTGCCTTGTAAATCGATGTAAAACATCTCTTCCCATGGGGTACCATGAATGGGTCGAGACTCAAGTTTAGTCATCACAATATTATGATTACGTAGCACTAACAGTGCATCAACTAACGCCCCTGCCTGTTGACCGGTTTTCATTAAAATTGTTGTTTTAGCTGGAATTTGATCTGATACGGCTATCGGTTCTCGCGCAAGTACAATAAAGCGAGTGATATTTTGCTTTTGGTTGGCAAAATTATGTTCAAGCATTTTAAGTCCATATAACTCTCCCCCATCTTTATTGCCTATTGCTGCAACATTAGGCTTATTTAATTTAGCAACGGTTTCCATTGCTGATGAGGTACTATCACAGTAAACAATTTTCCAATGCGGATAATTTTCTAGAAAATTACTACATTGTTGAAAAGGTTGTGGATGGCTGTAAATGGTATCAATTTTATCAAGCTCAGTATTTGGTATAGCAAGGATGCAGTGATCTATAGGTAATGACAGTTCTGCAATAATATGTAAATGTGTTTTTTGCAGTAGATCATAAACTTCATTTATTGATCCTGAACTCGAGTTTTCAATCGGTAGTATGCCATAATCCACCAAATTATGTTCAATTTGTTCAAAGACATCTTTAAACGTTGAGCAACTTGATTCAACCATCTGCTCTAAATTAGCACTAGCATAACGGCGAGCAGCGGAATGCGAATAGGAACCTTTGGGCCCCAAAAAAGCCACTTTTGCGCTAGTAACACAATTTTGGTTTAGATTCTCTTGTAAGATTTTTTGTTGCAGTAAAACTGAATCTTCAATAATGATTTGATATAAACGTCTGATCAGCAAGTCATCAAGGCTATGGTTTTTTCCTTGATTGATCAACGCTTTTACTAGTGATCGTTCACGCTCTAAATCACGTACAGGAATATTTGCTGCAATTTTAGTCTGAATAACTTTGGTTGAAAGTTCGCGTCGTTTAGCTATGAGTTCAAGAAGGTTTCGATCAATTTCGTTAATTTGGTCACGTAAAGGCAACAAAGGATTTACAGTCATATCTATTCATTATATAAAAAAAGTTAGTGATATTATAACAAGCAAAAAAATAAAGGCACTATCAAAGTGCCTTTTTCTTCTATTTCAATAAATAATTAATTACTATTCTTCTTCAATAACAGCGCTTTTTATACTATCAAATGCACGTCTAGATTCACTTTTGTGTTGAATTTTATTAAGTTGTTTTTCAAGTTTTTCAATCAAAGCATTGATTGCTGCATACATATCGCTATGTTTTGCCGAAGCAACTAAGGGGGAACCTTTAGTTGCAATAGTTGCATCAATTATAAATCCATCGGGTTCTTTAGATAAAATAAAATGAGGGTTGATTAACAGTGCTCTCCATTTATCTAGTTTCGAAAACTTATCTTCGAGATAGCTACGAATTGCTGGAGTAATGTCCATTTGCTTACTGGTAATACTTAAAGTCATAATTGACCTCCACTTTGTTTACTTACAAATTGAGCAAACACTACTGCGTGTTTATTTATCTACATTGGCAAATTATTTGTATTTCGTCAATAGGTTATTTGTACTCAAACAAATCTTTGTGATTATTGTCCAGAAAAATCCTATAGTTGTATTAAATCAAACCATAGTCAAACTGCATTTTGTAACATTTTTACTATATACTAATTGTTAATATGATCTAACAATAGTTTTATTTTTTACGAGGATGATGTGAACATTTTAGATAAAGTAAAAATTGTATTAGTCGAAACTTCTCATACCGGTAATATGGGATCAGCGGCTAGAGCAATGAAAACCATGGGGCTATCGAATCTTTGTTTAGTCAATCCGGTGATAAAACCCGATTCGCAATCTATTTCGTTAGCGGCTGGTGCTAGCGATATTATAAAAAACGCGCAAATTTTTACATCACTTGAGCAAGCGATAGCTGATTGTCGTTTAGTCATTGGTACGAGTGCACGCCCACGTAGCTTGCAGTGGCCCAATTTAACGCCTAAAGAGTGTGGCGATAAAATAATTCAAGAAGCAACCGAGAATGCAGATGTGGCGTTAGTTTTCGGCCGTGAGCGTGTTGGATTGACCAATGACGAACTGCAAAAATGTCATTATCATGTTGGTATTCCTGCCAATCCCGATTACAGTTCATTAAATCTAGCAATGTCAGTGCAAGTGTTATGTTATGAGATTCGAATGTCACTATTAAATCGTCAAACAGTTTTAACCAGTCAATGTGATTCAGCTATTCAATTTCCAAAGGATGAAGATATTGAACGGTTTTATCAGCACTTAGAACAAACTTTATTACAAACAGGTTTTATTAATGCAAATCATCCTGGGCAAATTATGGGGCGTTTGCGTCGATTATTTACGCGTGCGCGAATTGAGCAATCAGAGTTAAATATTTTGAGGGGAATTTTAACTTCCATTGATAAAAAGTTATAAGGTCTAAAGATACCTCATACAAGGATATGGGGTATCTTTAGATGAACTACATTATTTAGCTCTTTTTACGCCAAGTGGTTCCTGTGGCGCCATCTTCAAGCACAATATTCATAGCATTTAGCTTATCTCGGGCTTCGTCGGCTAAAGCCCAATTTTTAGTGGCACGAGCTTCATTACGTTGCTTAATTAACGATTCAATTAGTTCAACATCTACTGCGTCTTGATTATCGCCTTGTAAAAATTTTATTGGATCTTGTTCTAACAAACCAAGAACTTTGGCTAAATAACGCAATTGAGCTGCTAATTGATTAGCTAATGTCATATCATTTTCAGCCTTAGCTTTATTAATTTCGCGAGCTAAATCAAATAAAGTTGAATAAGCTTCTGGTGTATTAAAATCATCATTCATGGCATCGCAAAATTGACGATAATATTGGCTATCTGTTGATAATGTATAAGGATAATTGCTATCAGTATCGCGTAAAGCTGTATATAATCGCTCTAAAGCCATTCTTGCTTGTTTTAAATTTTCTTCGCTATAGTTAAGCTGGCTACGATAGTGGCCAGAAAGTAGAAAATAACGTACAGTTTCAGGATCATAATGCTTTAATACATCGCGAATGGTAAAGAAGTTATTAAGTGATTTTGACATTTTTTCTTGGTCGATCATCACCATGCCTGAATGCATCCAGTAATTAACATACTGACCATTATGCGCGCAAGTTGATTGCGCAATCTCATTTTCATGGTGTGGGAACATCAAATCAGAACCGCCACCATGGATATCAAAATGATGACCTAATTGATAACTATTCATCGCTGAACATTCAATGTGCCAACCTGGGCGACCTTTACCCCAAGGTGAATCCCAACTAGGCTCGTTGGGTTTGGACATTTTCCAAAGTACAAAATCCATTGGGTTTCGTTTGACATCAACAACATCTACTCGAGCGCCAGCTTGTAATTGTTCAAGATTTTGACGTGATAAAATACCATAATTAGCATCACTTTCGACCGAGAACATAACATCACCATTATCAGCAATATAAGCATGATCTTTTTTAATCAGCTCTTGCACTAAATCGATGATTTGTGGCATATGATGAGTAGCGCGAGGTTCAACATCAGGACGTTTAATATTAAGTGCATCAAAATCGGCGTACATTTCTTTCAACATTCGTTCAGTTAGCTGATCACAGGTTTCACCATTTTCGAGTGCTCGTTTTATAATTTTATCATCAACGTCGGTAATGTTACGAACATAAGTTAAATCATAACCTAAAAAACGTAAATAACGGGTTACCACATCAAACGCGACAAAAGTACGACCATGACCAATATGGCAAAGATCATAAATGGTTACGCCGCAGACATATAATCCAACTTTATTGGCATGAATGGATTTAAAAATTTCTTTTTCACGGGTTAATGTATTGAATATTTTTAACATTATAATTTTTACGTTTAATTTAGTGAATGTTGTCAGGTAATATAACAAAAATCTAACTATCACGAAATTATTTATTACAATGTTTCTAATCAAAATAGTTCTGACTAACCGAATTACTATAGGTAGCTTTGATTACTTATGAGCACTTTATTTGTTGAGTAATGCGTTGAATGGCACTTAAAATAGCAAATCATCGGCGGGGTTAACCCGCCAATTTAGATCTAAACAGGGATATTATTTAAGTAAACGATAAATATAAATAAGTAATATTGCCCCTAATACTGAAATTAACAGACTATAGAAGTTAAAACCATTGACACTTCCTAAGCCGAAGAAAGTACTGATGTACCCGCCAACTAGCGCGCCTGCAATACCCAGAATAATTGTTTTAATGACACCCACTTTACCCAGTGGCATAAAAAACTTGGCAATCCAACCAGCAAGTAATCCTAAAATAATCCAACTTAATAGACCCATAATGATTTCCTTTGTTTGATTAAGTTTAAATGTATGATGACTATCAGCGTATAAAAAAATTAATAAATAATGTTTATAATTTAATTGATTGAACTTAACTTCTTATTAAGAATAAAAATATGTAGATAAAAGAAATAGCAAGTAGATATATTAGTAACAAATGATTAAATAAGTCGTGATATCGAAGTAAGATATTCATCTAATCATTTATGATATAGTTTACAATTATTTTTAGTTAGATACTAGGCTTTTTATACCGTTAATTTTATGAGCTAATTTATTGATGGGGTAAGTGAGAAACAGGTTAATAGAAACAGAGAAGGCTATTAACCTTCTCTTGCTAGTGGTATTTATTCAAATATTGTTTTATGTAAAATTTTTATGATGGATTCAGCATCGTGACTTCTAGCTAAAAGGCATAAATTATGTGTACTTGCACCATAACAACACAGTCTAATAATATAGTCATCTAACGCCCCAAAGACTTCTTTAGCTATCCCTTTGGTTGATGTTAATTGATTACCGATAATGGCAATAAGCGCTAAATCTTCTTCAACTTCTACATGACATAAACCAGAGAGCTCATCAAACAATTCTTTAGTTAATAAACTACCACCGTTGGTGTTGGTGCCGGTAGTATCAATTGTTAAGGCAATACTCACTTCAGATGTTGTGACTAAATCAACCGAAATATTGTGTTTAGCCAATATAGTAAAGACATTAGCCAAAAAGCCTTGAGCATGTAACATATTTAAACTTGTTAATGTAACAAGGGTTTGTTTTCGACGCAGTGCTAATGCTCTAAAGGTCGGTACGGTTGATTGAATACTGTGAGTATTATAAACAATGGTTCCCCCATCTTGTGGCGCTTTACTTGAACCAACAAATACTGGAATATTACTTCGAACTGCTGGTACCAACGTTGCTGGGTGCAAAACTTTGGCACCAAAGGTTGCCATTTCAGCGGCTTCAGCGAATGATATTTCATCAATACGTTTAGCTGTTGGCGTAATCCGTGGATCAGTTGTATAAATGCCGGCAACATCTGTCCAAATATCAATTTGACTCGCATTTAATGCTTCACCAAGTAACGCTGCTGTATAATCACTTCCCCCTCGTCCTAATGTTGTTGTTTTACCGCTAGTTTCACTACCAATAAAACCTTGAGTGACAACCAACGCATTACCATTTAAGGATTTAAGATGAGCGCAACAAAGTTGTTTAATTTCGTCAATTTTAGGTTGAGCTTTACCAAAATTATCATCAGTGCGCATAACTTTGCGGACATCAAACCACATGGCATTTTTTTGTTTTTCTCGTAATATTTCGACAAATAATTTTGACGACATAATTTCGCCATGACTGACTAGTTCGTCGGTTAAAGCCGCTGATGTTGCAAGGCTGGCTGCTTCTGATAAAGAGGCAATATTTGCGATGATTTGATCTATTTCAGCTCTTAAGGTTTGGTTTTCGGGTAGATTTTCTAGGATGTTATATTGGATAGATTGGATTTTCGCAATGTGCTGTGCTCTAACTTCTGCATCACGGCCTTCGGCTAAAGCGACCAGTAAATTTGTAATTCCGGCTGATGCCGATAACACAACAACTTTGACGTTAGGGTTAGCAATAACAATGTTAGCGCTATTTACCATTGCTGAATAATCAGCAACACTAGTACCACCAAACTTGGCAATGACAAATGATGTTTCCATGGATTCCTCATATTAAAAATTTAATTTTTAACAGAGATAGAGCGAGGGTATGTGCTATTTACATTCTCGTTGAAAAAGTACAGACCGGGAAGCGCTCCACCTGCTTAGGTGACAACCCAAGGGATTCAGCCCTTGTAGTCGATCTGGTTAATTTCTGGAAGTTTAACCAAACCTCGGCATTACATCCCCTCAATTATTTATAACAAGTACCAGAACCTAAAATAATTTACCTGAGTAATGCGCCTCTTCTTTATATGTAACTTAAGTTACAATAGTGTCGCTATATAGAATTAACGATTCTGTCAAATCTGTCAATAGGTTAAGTACGAAATATTAATGCCGTAATGTTCAATCATTGATTATAATTCTTGTTCAAATAGTTGAATGATAGTTTGGTATAAATGTTTAACAGAACAAGATTTAGTCGGTGTACTAAAGATAGTGTCATCACCGGCTATTGATCCTAAAATGCCTTCTGACTTGCCTATGGAATCAAGCAATCTGGCAATAAGCTGAGCGGCGCCAGGGCTGGTACGAATCACAACCATCGAACTGTTATAATCAATATCTACAACTAAATTTTTTAAAGGGCTACTCGTTGTTGGAACGCTCATTTCAGCAGGTAGACAATAAACCATTTCTGATTTGGCATTACGAGTTCTAACTGCGCCAAATTTGGTTAACATTCTGGAAACTTTGGATTGGTTAATATTATCAAATCCTTGTTCTTGTAACGCTTGCACAATACTAATTTGAGAACTAAATTTTTCTTGCAGCAGCATTTCTTTAAACGTTTTAGTCAGATCGTCTTGTTTCATAATTTTCCTTAGGAATTCATTTATGACGGTTGTTCCATTGAATTAACGGTAATGTTTTTGTGCTGCTTTTATCTTAACAATATTCACATAAACTTATTGGTAAATATGTTGAAAACCGTTATATCAAAGGTTGTTTCAGCACCTCATATTCAATGAGTGTAATGCATATGGTTCATAATTATGCATAATATTTGCATAAAATCAATTATCTGATTTTATGCTGCTTTTGGGTCTAAACGATTTGACGATGTGTTCATGCGTTTCAATATAAGGCCCTTCAAGAAGATCTATACAATAAGGAACACTGGCAAAAATTCCATCAACTAGGCTATTGCCCTCACTATCTTTAACACCTTGTAGTGTTTCTTGAATAGATTTTGGTCTACCGGGCAGATTTAATATTAAACATTTTTTGCGAATAACGCCGACTTGCCTTGATAAAATCGCTGTTGGCACAAAATGCAAGCTAATTTGACGCATTTGTTCGCCAAAGCCCGGCATGATGCGATCGGCAATAGCTAACGTGGCATCCGGCGTGACATCCCTCAAAGCCGGACCGGTACCGCCAGTGGTTAAAACTAAGTGACAGTGAAAATTATCAACTAAGTCACATAATGTGCTTTCAATCAGAGGTTGTTCATCAGGAATAACGCGATTTTCGGTTTCAAACGGGGTTATCAGTGCGGTTTTGAGCCATAATAACAAAGCCGGTATTCCTTCATCTGCATAAATACCTTGCGATGCCCGATCTGATACTGAAACCAGTCCAATTTTAATCATATTTTTTATTCCTTCAAATTTAAAACTTACCTATCAAATCTTAGTATTTTAGCAACTTGCGTTAGATTTAGTGTCATTTGTTCTTTGTGATATCCTAAATAATACTAAAAAGACCTTTACAACTAAAGATTATATTGTCAATATTTCCCTTCTAATAAATGCAATAGCATAATGTAAATAATAATCTATTTATTTAGGATATTTTCATGTCATCAATACCTGCACTAGAGTTAATTGAGCTTAAAAAAATTTACAAAAATGGTGTGCAAGCGTTAAAAGGCATTAATTTGACAGTACAAGCCGGTGATTTTTATGCATTACTCGGTCCTAATGGTGCGGGTAAGTCAACCACGATAGGCATTATTAGCTCACTGGTCACTAAGACATCGGGCCAGGTTAAAATATTTGGTTATGACTTAGATAATGATATCGTTAATGCAAAAAGACAATTAGGGCTAGTCCCGCAAGAGTTTAATTTTAATCAATTTGAAGAAGTGCTACAAATAATAACTAACCAAGGTGGTTATTATGGATTGCCGCGTAAATTGGCTTTAGAGCGTGCTGAAAAATATTTACGGATTTTAGATTTGTGGGATAAACGCCATAGCCGCGCTTGTATGTTATCAGGCGGAATGAAAAGGCGGTTAATGATAGCTAGAGCATTAGTGCATGAACCTAAACTTTTAATTCTAGATGAACCCACCGCGGGCGTTGATATTGAATTAAGACGTTCAATGTGGGATTTTTTACGCGAGATTAATCGCCAAGGCATTACAATTATTTTGACTACTCACTACCTGGAAGAAGCGGAAATGCTATGTCGGCATATCGGTATTATTCAACATGGCCAATTAATTGCCAACTCTTCTATGCGTGATTTGCTCGCTAATAGTCAATCTGAAACCATTATTATTGATTATATTCCAACCAAGGAACCAATTACCTTAGAGGGTTATCAATTTTCAAATATTGAATCAGGCATGTTAGAGGTAAAAGTTAATAAACAGCTTGGTTTAAATCAATTATTTGAACAGCTTAATCAACAACAAATCAAGGTGATAAGTGTGCGAAATAAAGCAAATCGATTAGAAGAGTTATTTGTCGATCTTTTGCATCATAGTGAGCAGGGATAGGGGAACGTTAAATGAATCATTTATATTGGATTGCATTAAAAAGTATTTGGCGTAAAGAAGTCACTCGGTTTTTAAGAATATGGGTGCAAACTTTGATTCCGCCAGTTATTACAATGTCGCTTTATTTTATTATTTTTGGTAACTTAATTGGATCGCGTGTTGGTGATATGGGCGGATTTAATTATATGGCATTTATTGTGCCGGGACTTATTATGATGTCTGTCATTACTAACTCATATACTAATGTCTGCTCGTCATTTTTTAGTGCCAAATTTCAACGAAATATTGAAGAGTTATTAGTTGCCCCTGTGCCTACCCATATTTTAATTTGGGGATATGTTGGTGGGGGCGTTATGCGTGGGATTTTAACTGGTATATTAGTGACAATCGTATCGTTATTTTTTGTTCGCTATCAAGTTCATTCTTGGCTTTTTGTTGTATGTACGCTGCTGTTAACGTCAATTTTATTTTCACTTGCAGGACTATTAAATGCAGTGTACGCAAAAACCTTCGATGATATTAGTATTATCCCTACTTTTGTGTTAACTCCATTAACTTATCTTGGTGGCGTATTTTATTCAATTAGCATGCTACCTACTTTTTGGCAATGGGTATCGAAACTAAATCCTATTGTTTATATGATTAATGGTTTTCGCTATGGGTTTTTAGGGGTGACAGATGTATCATTGTGGATCACTTTTTCAATGCTAATTTTATTTGTAATAGCACTTTATATCATGGTATGGAATTTGATTGAAAAAGGAAAAGGATTACGGAGTTAGTTTGATCGTTTTTATCAATTAACCGCCGACAAATGTCGGCGTATTAGTATCTTATTGTGCACCAGCAACAGCTTGCTGTGCCATTTCAGTAATTTTAGCAAATTCACCTTTTGCTATTGCATCGGTTGGAATAAACCATGTTCCACCAACACAAAGTACATTATCAAGGGCTAAATAATCGCGGTAATTTTTTGGATTAACGCCACCGGTTGGACAAAACTTCATATATCCACAAGGGCCAGCAAAAGCTTTTAATGCCGCTACGCCGCCATTGATCTCAGCTGGGAAAAACTTCAATGCCGTTAACCCATACTCTTGAGCAGTTAGTAGTTCAGAAATGGTTGCAATACCTGGAATAACTGGAATTGGTCCCTCGACTGCGGCTTTTAAAATAGCGTCGGTAATACCGGGAGTTATGACGAACTCAACACCAGCATCAGTCACTTGTTTGAGTTGTTCAACAGTGGTCACAGTACCTGCACCAACGACCGCTTCGGGTACTTCTTTGATAATTTTCTTAATCGCATCAAGAGCACAAGCCGTTCTTAATGTAACCTCAAGCACTTTTACTCCACCTGCGATTAATGCTTTGGCTAGTGGTACCGCATCTTCTAAGCGCTCGATAACAATAACCGGTACAACCGGGCCGAGTGTTAAAATATCTTCAGCGCTTTTTTTCCAGTTTTTCATTTGCTTCACCAATTCTTTATCAATATTAAATATGACACTAATCGCTAATAACGTAGCGATTAGTGTTTACTACTCATAAATACCTAATTTTTTCTCTAAATAATGAATATTCGTACCACCTTTTAAGAAGCCTTTATCATTCATAATTTCGATATGCAAATCAATGTTGGTTTTTATCCCATCAATGACTAATTCAGCTAAGGCATTTTTCATACGTGCAATTGCAACCTCACGCGTTTCACCATAAGCAATTAATTTACCGATCATTGAGTCATAATAAGGTGGAACAGTGTAGCCAGCGTAAATATGAGACTCCCAACGAATACCAAAACCACCAGGCGCATGAAAACGGGTAATTTTACCTGGTGAAGGCATAAAGGTTTTTGGATCTTCAGCATTAATACGGCATTCAATGGCATGACCAGTAATATGAATATCACTCTGTTTTAATGATAGTGGCTGACCTGCTGCAATTGAAATTTGCTCTTTGATCAAATCTACACCCGTAACCATTTCGGTAACAGGATGTTCAACTTGAATACGGGTGTTCATTTCGATGAAATAGAATTCACCATTTTCAAATAAAAACTCAAATGTACCCGCACCACGATAACCGATTTCAATGCAGGCATTAACGCAACGTTCACCAATGAATTTACGCATTTTAGGTGTAATACCTACAGCTGGCGCTTCTTCAACAACTTTTTGATGACGTCTTTGCATTGAACAATCTCGTTCACCCAAGTAAACCGCGTTACCTTGACCATCAGATAGTACTTGTATTTCAATATGGCGTGGATTTTCAAGGAATTTTTCCATATAAACCATATCATTATTAAAAGCTGTTTTTGCTTCTAATTTTGTCATTTTAATCGATTGTTCAAGATCTTTTTCTTCTCTAACAATGCGCATACCACGACCACCGCCGCCACCTGATGCTTTAATAATGACAGGATAACCAATTTTTTTAGCAATTTGTTTATTGGTATTCATATCATTGCCTAATGGCCCATCAGAACCTGGCACACAAGGTACACCTGCTTTTTTCATGGCATGAATTGCCGACACTTTATCACCCATTAAACGAATGGTATCAGCTTTAGGGCCTATAAAAATAAAGCCTGAACGCTCAACTTGTTCAGCAAAGTCCGCATTTTCTGACAAAAACCCATATCCAGGATGGATAGCTGCCGCACCCGTTACTTCAGCAGCAGAAATCAATGCTGGAATGTTAAGATAGCTTTTAGCAGAAGCTGCTGGACCAATGCAGACGGTTTCGTCTGCAAGTAAAACATGTTTTAAATCTTTATCTGCCGACGAGTGAACTGCAACAGTTTTAATACCAAGTTCTTTACAGGCTCTCAAGATACGTAGAGCGATTTCGCCACGATTAGCTATAAGAATTTTATCAAGCATATTCAATCTCTTAATTTTTTAAATGAATATTATTCAATGATGAATAGTGGCTGATCAAATTCAACTGGTTGACCGTTTTCAACTAAAATAGCTTTAATTGTGCCTGCTTTTTCTGATTCAATTTGGTTCATCATTTTCATCGCTTCAACAATACAAAGTACGTCACCAACATTTACAGTTTGACCCACTTCAACAAACGCTTTTGACTCTGGACTTGGTGTGCGATAAAAAGTGCCTACCATTGGCGATTTTATAGTCGTGCCAGTAGGCGTAATCGGATCAGCTTCAGTAACAACAACATCGGCTGCTGCACTAGGTGCAACGACAACTGGGGATGCTTGAGGAATTTGAATATTTTGTATTGGCGCAGAATAGTTTGTAGCTGGAACAGAACGACTAATTCGTACTGACTCTTCACCTTCAGAAATTTCAAGCTCTGAAATACCTGATTCTTCAACTAATTCAATTAATTTTTTAATTTTGCGTATATCCATGAATTACACCGTGTTTATTTGATATAAGTAACAATTATTTTAATGCATCCTTAATATCTTAAAAGAGATCTTTTAAGTCGATAATAAGGCAGTAACTCAACATTAACGCGGAAGCATACACTGTAAAACCGATTTTGTCATTATATATCTCCTTTACGATCTGTTGTTATACTATTTTCTAGGTATTATTTTATAATTGCGATACAATAGTAACACTTAATTATTATTGAAGCTGGTGGTGTTTTAAAAGCATCAAATAGTATATTATTTAGCCTAATATTGCTTTAAAAGTATATAATTTATACAATGCGTTGCTTCAAATACTCACTAACATTTAAACACGATTAATTCTAGGAAGAGTTTTCATTATGTTCAAAAAAGTTCGCGGCATGTTTTCAAATGATCTATCGATCGATTTAGGTACAGCTAATACTCTTATATATGTAAAAGGTCAAGGTATTGTACTAAACGAACCTTCAGTTGTTGCTATTCGCCAAGATCATCGTACTGGCACACCTAAAAGTGTTGCTGCTGTTGGGCATGCTGCGAAACAAATGTTAGGACGTACGCCTGGCAATATAGCAGCGATTAGACCAATGAAAGATGGCGTGATTGCAGACTTTTCTGTTACCGAAAAAATGTTACAGTATTTCATTCGCCAAGTGCATAGCCATAGTTTTTTAAGACCAAGCCCGCGTGTGCTTGTTTGTGTACCAGTTGGCGCAACGCAAGTTGAACGTCGTGCTATTCGTGAATCAGCCTTAGGCGCAGGTGCGCGTGAAGTCTATTTAATAGAAGAGCCAATGGCAGCAGCAATAGGTGCCGATTTACCGGTTTCTGCACCAACCGGTTCAATGGTGGTCGATATTGGTGGTGGTACGACTGAAGTTGCGGTTATTTCATTAAATGGTGTAGTTTATTCTGCATCTGCACGAATTGGCGGTGACCGCTTTGATGAAGCAATCATTAATTATGTTCGACGTAATTATGGTGCACTAATTGGTGAAGCAACTGCTGAACGTATTAAACATGTGATTGGTAGTGCTTATCCTGGTGATGAAGTGCTTGAAATTGAAGTTCGTGGTCGTAATCTTGCTGAAGGGGTGCCGCGTAGCTTTACATTAAATTCTAATGAGATTTTAGAAGCACTACAAGAGCCATTAAGTGGTATTGTAAGTGCGGTTAAAGTTGCCTTAGAGCAATGTCCACCAGAACTAGCGTCTGATATTTCAGAGCATGGTATGGTATTAACCGGTGGTGGTGCATTATTACGTAATATCGATAAACTATTGTCAGCTGAAACCGGTATTCATGTTGTTGTGGCTGAAGACCCACTAACATGCGTTGCGCGAGGTGGTGGCAAAGCATTAGATATGGTTGATATGCATGGTGGTGATCTATTTAGTGAAGAGTAAAAGTTCAAACAAGGTTAACTAACTCTTAATTAATGAAATGATTAGTAAATATACCTCTCATTTTTCCGCCGACATTGTCGGCGGAGTCATATCTTAAAATAATTAGATCTTGAGTCTATTACAGGTAAGTACTGAACAATGAAATTGCTTTTTTCTAAACGTTCGCCTCTTAGTGTACAATTATTTATGTCTTTGGCTATGTCGTTAGCTTTAATTGCATTAGATATAAATTATCGTCCTTTTAAAGAAGTTCGTTATTATTTAGATACGATTATTTCCCCTTTATATTACATTTCAAATGCTCCCCAAGCCACGCTTGATGGGTTTTATGAAATGTCAAAAACACGAGAAACATTAGAAACAGAAAATGCAAAACTGAATAATTTGTTGCTTGAAAAGAAAGCAGATTTATTATTACTTGATCATCTCAGACATGAAAATAATCGGTTAAGAGAATTACTGGGATCTCCGCTCAGACATGATGAACATAAAATGGCGGCACAAGTTTTATTAGCAGACACAGATCCGTATGTTTATCAAGTCGTTGTAAATAAAGGTCAAAATGATGGGGTTTATGTTGGTCAACCGGTAGTTGATGAAAAAGGGATTGTTGGGCAAATTTATCAAACCGCACAGACAACTAGCCGAGCGATTTTAGTGTGTGATTATCAACATGCCATTCCGGTACAAGTATTAAGAAACGATATATCAATGGTGGCGGTAGGGAATGGTTGTAGCAATGATCTAACGCTTGATTTTTTACCTAACAATGTTGATATTAAAGTTGGCGATGTACTTGTCACTTCAGGACTTGATGGTCGCTTTCCTGAGGGATATCCCGTGGCTGTGGTGAGTTCAGTTAAACTCGATATTAATGATTCAACGCCAATTATTTCGGCAACACCGACAGCGGATTTAAAACGATTACGTTATCTACTATTATTATGGGGAGATCAAGGAGTAAAACATGAGGGGTCATAATGGCATATTATTTATTTGGCTAACATTATTTATTGGATTATGTTTACAAATTATACCATGGCCACCAGCTTACAACATGTTCAAACCTCATTGGTTTATGTTAATTTTAGCCTATTGGTTAATTGCACAACCTTACCAAGTCGGTATTGGCACCGCTTTTTTATTTGGTCTAATGATAGATTTATGTTCGGGTACTTTTTTAGGTGTACACGCGTTTATTTATTCATTTATTGCTTATTTGCTTGTTTTTAAATATCAGTTACTTCGTAATTTAGCATTGTGGCAACAATCTTTTATAATAATTGCGGTTTCTGTTTGCTATAATGGATTAGTGTTTATATTTCAAGTTAGTATTTATCATATAATTTCGATGTCACCTTATATCTTATTATCAAGTTGTGTGGATGGCTTTTTATGGATATGGATATATCTACTCTTACGACGAATAGCACGGAACTTTGCAATTAATTAAAGGAAACGCTCTTTATGTCTGTTGAATTATTAATGAATGTGACACCGTCAGAAACTCGTGTAGCTTATATTGAAGATGGTGTTTTGCAAGAAATTCATGTCGATCGTGAATCACGTCGTGGTATTGTCGGTAATATATATAAAGGTAAAGTCATTCGAATTTTGCCAGGTATGCAAGCTGCATTTGTTGATATTGGTTTAGAAAAAGCGGCTTTTTTACATGCTTCAGATATTATGCCGCATACTGAATGCGTTTCTTATTCTGAGCAAGAACAATTTCAAGTTAAGGATATTTCTGAACTGGTTCGCCAGGGTCAAGACTTAATGGTACAAGTAGTCAAAGATCCCTTAGGTACAAAAGGGGCAAGACTCACAACTGATATTACCTTACCTTCGCGCTATTTGGTATTAATGCCGGGGCAAAATTCAGCGCATGTCGCCACTTCACAGCGTATTGAAAGTGAAACAGAGCGAGAAAGACTTAAACATATTGTAGAACAATATGTTACGCCAGAAGGTGGCTTTATTGTTCGCACAGCAGCTGAAGGTGCTAACGCACATGAACTTGAACAAGATGCTAATTTTCTAAAACGTTTGTGGAAAAAAATTCAAGAACGAATGGCTCGCCCGATTAGTAAAAATTTAGTGTATGGTGAACTTGAACTATCACAACGGGTATTGCGTGATTTTGTGGGTGATCCGATAGAGCGAATATTGGTCGATTCAAAGCAAACCTATGATCTACTCATTGAGTTCACTCAAGAATTTATGCCTGAAGTAACAAGTAAATTATCGCACTACCGTGGCAGTATTCCGATTTTCGATCTTTATGATACTGAAAACGAAATTCAACGGGCATTGGATCGCAAAGTTAAATTAAAATCGGGTGGTTATTTAATTATTGACCAAACTGAAGCCATGACAACCATTGATATCAATACAGGTGCTTTTGTTGGTCATCGCAATTTAGAAGAAACGATTTTTAATACTAATATTGAAGCAACTATTGCCATAGCTCGACAGTTACGCTTACGTAATTTAGGCGGAATTATTATCATTGATTTTATTGATATGCAAGAAGACTTGCACCGTGAGCGAGTATTGCAATCTTTACAAGATTTTTTATCGAAAGATAGGGCAAGAACAACAATTAATTCGTTTTCGGCATTGGGTTTGGTTGAGATGACACGCAAAAGGACGCGTGAAAGCATCGGTCACATTTTATGCGAGGAGTGTCCAGCATGTAAAGGCAGAGGTATGGTCAAGTCCGTTGAAACAGTTTGTAATGAAATTTTACGTGAAATTGTCCGTGTCTATAAAGCTCATCGTTCTGAATACTTTTTGGTTTATGCATCATCGGCTGTCGCGAATGCTTTAACTACAGATGAATCACATGCTCTAGCCGAAGTCGAAATATTTGTCGGTAAGCGAGTGGAAGTTAAAGTTGAACCGCTTTATATTCAAGAGCAGTATGATGTGGTATTGATGTGATAATTGCTATTTCATCACAATACTCCCGGTCATCATGCTTGTGTTTTATTATAACGATTTGAAATGTGTAATAATAACCCCATTATAAACAAAGATGAAAAACAATTAGCTAAATAACGAATGTGATAAAGTACAGATAAAGGAATTTATGATAATTACTCAAGTGAGTGAACGGTTACTCAATCCCAATAACCTAAGCCACCAAGACCTTTTGAATTTGCTTGATATATTAAGTTCAAGACAAATTGATTTTGGTGATTTATATTTTTTGTCTGGTTACTATGAAAGTTGGTCGCTTGAAGATCGAATTATTAAAAATGCTTCTTTTCATCGTGATCAGGGCGTAGGCGTTCGTGCAATCGTAGGTGAAAAAACTGGATTTGCTTATACAGATCAACTCTCTTTAAACCGTTTAGAGCAAAGTGCTTTAGCCGCTAATTCAATCACTAAACAACAAACCCCAATTGTTGTAACGCCGTTTAAACAAACAGAAGCTGTTGCTATTTACCCAGCTATTAATCCAATTAACTCTTTTTCACAAGAACAAAAAATAGCACTATTAAAGCAAATTGATGCATTAGCACGTTCAATCGATCCAAGAGTCATTGAAGTTTCCGCGAGTTTAATTGGTAGTTATGAAGATATTTTAATTGCAGCAACAGATGGATCGTTGTGCGCTGATGTTCGGCCGTTAGTGCGTTTATCTGTTTCAGTAATAGTTGAAAAAGATGGTAAACGAGAGCATGGCAGTAGTGGTGGTGGTGGGCGTTTTGGTTATGAATATTTTTTAACCACCAATCCTCAAACCGGTGAAAGTATTGCCGATAGCTATACTCGCGAAGCGGTAAGACTTGCGTTAGTATCGCTATCGGCAAAAGCTGCGCCAGCCGGCACAATGCCTGTTATTTTAGGTGCCGGTTGGCCTGGTGTGTTGCTACATGAAGCGGTAGGTCATGGTTTAGAAGGTGACTTTAATCGTAAAAATAGCTCCGTGTTTTCTGGTAAGATAGGCGAGCAGGTCACTTCAGAACTTTGTACGATTGTTGATGATGGTACCATCGAAAATCGACGTGGTTCACTTTCGATTGATGATGAAGGTACACCAACTCAAAAAACGGTTTTAATTGAGAATGGTGTTTTGAAAGGTTATATGTTTGATAAGCTAAATGCTAAGTTAATGGGATGCCATTCTACCGGTAATGGTCGCCGTGAAAATTATGCTTGCTTACCTATGCCAAGAATGACCAATACTTACATGCTAGCGGGTAATTCAACATTTGATGAAATCATTAGTAGTGTAGATTATGGGCTATACGCACCTAACTTTGCTGGCGGACAGGTTGATATTACATCCGGCAAATTTGTATTTTCTGCATCAGAAGCATACCTCATTGAAAAAGGCAAAATTACCCATCCAGTTAAAGGCGCGACATTAATAGGATCGGGCATTGAAACCATGCAACAAATTTCAATGGTAGGGAATGATTTATCACTCGATTCCGGTGTAGGTGTTTGCGGTAAAGCCGGGCAAAGCGTACCTGTCGGTGTTGGACAACCCACTTTAAAAGTGGATAATTTAACGGTTGGTGGTACTATAAATTAGTCATAACTAAATAAGTGAGATATAAAAATAGATGGAAACAATCATTACACTTTATCAAGCATTTGTTCATATGGATATTGCAACACTTTCAAATCCCAATGTGTTATGGATATTATATGGCATGCTGTTTGTCATTATCTTATTAGAAAACGGTGTGTTACCCGCGGCATTTCTACCCGGTGACAGTTTACTGTTTTTAACCGGTGTATTGATAAGTCTTGATGTTTTTCATTTTGGTCTTATAAATTTAATTTTGATTGCCGGCGCCGCTTTTGGCACATGGCTTGGTTATGCACAAGGACGTTGGTTGGGAAATACCAAAATTGTGCAAAATTGGATGGCGCATTTGCCAGAAAAATATCACCATAAATCAGAAGTACTATTCCATAAATATGGCTTACAAGCTTTATTTATCGGTCGATTTATTGCTTTTGTTCGAACACTATTACCCATGATGGCTGGTTTATCGGGTTTACATAGCCGTAAATTCCATATCTACAATTGGGTTAGTGCAACATTATGGATATTTTTGATTGTCACATTAGGTTATCTATTTGGATTATCACCAATTTTTAAAACCTATGAAAAACAGATCATGTCTTTATTAATGTTAATACCGGTATTTTTATTGGTGCTAGGTTTAGTCTTTTCGATTTGGTTAGCAGTAAAACGTTGGTTAAATAATAAAAAACAAGCAAAGCAAAACAGTAAAGAATAAAAAGTTGAAATTAACCGATAAGCCGGGTTCTGTCGTGGACAATCATTCCTCTAGGCTAATACTCACGCATTAGCTCAAGCAGTCTACCCGGATTCAACGCGGGCCGCGCCAATGAATCCCTATTTGACCTTGCTCCGAGTGGAGTTTACCGTGCCACAACTGTTACCAGTTGCGCGGTGCGCTCTTACCGCACCCTTTCACCCTTACCTGATCTTATTGCTAAGCCATCGGCGGTATACTCTCTGTTGCACTAGTCGTGAATGTTCGCTCTCGCCAACACTCCCCAGGCGTTACCTGGCACTCTGCCCTATGGAGCCCGGACTTTCCTCCCCTCTGTTTGTCTCCTTTAAAAAAGGACTACAACAAAGCAGCGATTGTCTGGTTAATTTCGCCCATGAGTATAGCCTAATGCATAATTTTGTCCAGCTCTGTCTTGGATTTGATCAAATAGATGTGTAATGTTTAGGCATTTAAAAATCAATAATGATGAAATATGCCTAATAACAAGGCGCTAATCAATAGGGGGTAGTCTGTGAACTATTTTAATTACTAGCACATCAAAAAGATGCGCTAGCTTTTGTATTAAGATAAATCAATTACCATTTTTTCTGTCTTTCATTTTCGTCATAATTAAACCAAGTTACAACACCGTTTGAAATTAGCACATCAAGTGTGCCTTCAACAATATTATATTGAGTTTCGCCAATGATCATATGACTGGTAGAGCTTTTTTTAGTATATTTATATGTCCACTGAGCCTCGTTAGCATTAATGACCTTTCTACTAGTCGGTTCGCCAAATAAAGAAATTATCTGTGATTCGGTGGTTGCACCTTCGACGATGTGACTGACTTTTTCTTGACTTAATGGAGTACCTTGTTCGACAAAATTCTTTTGACTACAGCTTGAAAGGATAATAATTGAAAATAGTGCGATAATGAATTTACTTATATTTTTCATGGTATTGTTACCTGACAACTAACATAATTTTTGAAGTGTCAATAATAACACATGCTCGTCAACGTTCAAGATGAGCGCATTTTTTAATTTTGAAAAAATCAAATTATCATTAATCAAAGAAATTGGTCGATTTTATGTAAATATGGAAACTATATGTGTTTTACTGTTTCCATATTTTCCGCGTATTTGTTATTAATGTACAATAATTTTTATTTTTAGTCTTTATTTTGTCTTAGGACGCGTTTTATTGGTTGGTTTGTATTTGAATTGATATAACGACTAGGCCAGATCTCATGAGGTTGTAAATTGAGAGCTTGAGCTATAATAACTTCGCCTTTAGTCCAGGGTCTAACTAACGCATTACTCAATGTTGATGAACTCAAACCCGATTGTCGGGATAGATTTGCCAGGGTCGTTCCTTGTTTTTTTAAGGCGGCAATAATGTCTGCAGGGTGCCAATCACTAGACTTTATTTTCATTTTTTATTTCCTCTTAGTTTATAACCTTGTGCATCTATGTTATGCTTTGATGTTACTAAAACAAGTAAGTTTACAATTGAACTTTAGTTATTAATAATTATGTTTCTTAATTTATTGTATCAAAGTTTCTTTAATTTCTGTAATTTTTTCTTATTGTGCTAAAATAGGATAGTGAAAATGAAAGAATGGTTCTCGTCAAAAGAGCTATCAAGCATTGCAGGGATGCCATCAACGATACAAGGCGTCAATCGAAAAGCTAGAGCCGAAAAATGGACTTCACGAAAAAGAACGGGTGTTCGTGGTAAAGCGCTAGAGTATCATATTGCCAGTTTACCGTTAGTTGTCAAAAAAGCACTGTATGCAGAAGAAGAAAGTGCAAGCTACGTCGTATCACCTATCGAACCTTTTCAACTATGGATGATTGCATTTGAACAATTATCGGATGATGAAAAATCTATCGTTGCATCTTGGTTAATGCGTAATGGTATTAAAGATTTTATTACTTTTATTAATAAACAGAAAAAAGATAATTAGTGTTATTGTTTAAGCTGAGATATACTTTAACGCTAGTAAAATTCAATTTAGTTGCTAATGGAATTACCAATGGAAAGTCAGTTTCAATTAACAAATAGTAAAGAGATTATTGCATATTTAGTCGAACAATTTCCTAATTGTTTTACGCTTGAAGGCGAAGCTAAACCCCTCAAAATAGGGATATTTCAAGATATCCTTTCTCGTTTGAGCGAAAGTGAAGTTCTGAGTAAAACCAAACTTCGTGTTGCATTGCGTGCTTATACGATGAGTTGGCGTTATTTATATAGTATTAAAGCGGGTGCTAATCGAGTTGATTTAGATGGAAATCCTGATGATATTATTAATGAAGAACAAGAACAATACGCCCAACAACAGTTAAAAGAAAGTAAACAAAAAGCCAAAGAAAGAGCGAAAGAAAAACGTAAAAATTCTCGCCCACCAGTCAAAAAACCGAAGGCTTTAAAAGTGGGTGACTTTGTTAAAGTATTATTAGGCAATAAACCATTAAGAGTTCAAATCATTAATATTGAAAAAGAACATATTAAGGTGAATGTCGGCTCTGGCATGGAATTAACTGTTAAACCTGAGCATATTATTACCAAATAGAGAATTTGCATGAATAAATTACTCAAAGTTGTTATCAAATTAAGCCTTGTTTTATGTATTGTTAGCCAAAGTACGCAGGCTAAGCAAGTTAATAACGAGCAAATACCTGTTCTTAAACAAGATGATATACACCAAGTTGTGGCGAGAAGAGTTACTAACTATTTTACTCAAGCACATTATCGTAATTTTGCTTTAGATGGTGCTTTTTCGGCTAAAATTTTTGATCGTTATTTCAAAATGCTTGATGGTAGCAAAGCAATATTTATTCAAAGTGATGTGGATAGTTTTCGAAATAGGCAAGATTCGCTTGGACAAGAATTATTAGATGGTAATTTGAAAACTGCATACGATATTTATAATCTCGCCTTACAAAAGCGTTATGATCGTTATAAGTATGCTCTTGAGGTTTTGAAGCGCCCAATGGACTTCACCAATAATGACGAAATTGATTTTAAACGTGAAGATATTGCTTGGCCAACTTCTGAAAAAGAACTCGATGCCTATTGGGATAAACGTGTTAAATATGACGAGCTCAGTTTGTCTTTATCTGGTAAAAATGAAGCACAAATTCGTGAAGCACTAACCAAACGATATAATCGTGTTATAAAAACCATTTTACAATCCAATAATGAAGATGCATTCAAAGTGTTTATGAATGCTTTTGCACGTGAAATTGATCCGCATACCAGTTATTTAGCACCGCGTTCAAAACGTGATTTTGATTCTGAAATGAGTTTATCGTTTGAAGGTATTGGCGCAACGCTCAGCCAACAAGATGATTATACTGTCATCATGTCTTTTGTCACTGGTGGGCCGGCTGAAAAAAGTAAGTTGCTAGCTGTTGGCGATAAAATTATCGGTGTTGGTCAAAAAAACTCAGCTATTGAAGATGTTATCGGTTGGCGTTTAGACGATATTGTCGATAAAATTCGTGGTCCAAAAGGTACAGTAGTTAGATTAGAAATTTTACCAGCAGGTAATAATAGTAAATCTAAAATTATTGAACTAACGCGAGATAAGATTCATTTTGAAGATCGTGAAGCCAAATTAAAAATTATCAATAATGAACGTGGAAAAGTGGGTGTTATTGAGATTCCAAGTTTTTATATGGGTTTAACAGATAAAGTCCACGATCTATTATTGCAAGCAAAAAATGAACAACTGCAAGGATTAGTTATTGATTTACGTGATAATGGCGGTGGTTCTTTAGCTGAAGTTATTACCCTAACGGGATTATTTATTGACAATGGACCAGTAGTACAAGTTCGCGATAATTTACAAAAAGTTGTCGTTTACGACGATAAAAATAAAGGTGCCGACTATGCAGGTCCTATTGTTGTAATGGTCAATCGATATAGCGCTTCGGCTTCTGAAATTTTCGCCGCAGCCATGCAAGATTATGGACGCGCTGTTATTGTTGGTGAAACAACTTATGGTAAAGGCACGGTACAAACTTCTCGTAATATTGCCTATCCTTCTGATTCAAGATTACATCCCAATTGGCCTGAACTTGGCGGTGTGCAATATACTGTACAAAAATTTTACCGTATAAACGGTGGCAGTACCCAACTGAAAGGGGTTGAGCCTGACATTGAAATGAGTAAAACTAAATATATGGACGAAACGGGCGAGCGGTTCTTAGATAATGCTATGCCATGGGATAAAATTCCTTCGTCTGAATATTTGACTGTTGCTAATGTTAAACCGCTTCTACCTGATTTAACGGCTAAGCATTTAACGCGAATAGCTAAAAATCCTGAATTTATCTATCTTGAACAAGATATCAGTGATTTTAATAACAAGAAGGATCGTCAGTACATTGTTTCGTTGAACAAAAAATCGCGTGAAGCAGAGCGAAAAACTTATGATGATCGTGATCTAAAAAGAATGAATGAACGCTTGGCTCGTGAAGGAAAACCAGCCATCGCTAAATTAGACGATTTACCTAAGGACTATAAAATACCCGATGCTTATTTAAATGAAGCGATTGAAATTCTATTAGATTTAGCGCCTAACTATCCAAAAATTGATGTTAGTCAACCCGTAAGTGGATTTATTTCATTAGATCAATCAATTAAATAAAGCTGGGTTCAACAAATAATTGGAGATAATAAACATGTGTACAAATTTGAAATTTGCTTTAGTAACTGTTGTCGCTATACTAGTTGTTTTAGCCGCATTTGGTACTATTGTTGTAATGAATTAAAAAGCTTGATTAATTAGCTTGTGATCATTATAGTATGCAACCTGCTTTAATTAGCGGGTTGAGAAATTTTGGTGAGGTGTCCGAGTGGTTGAAGGAGCACGCCTGGAAAGTGTGTATACGGCAACGTATCAAGGGTTCGAATCCCTTCCTCACCGCCATAAATTTTTATTATTTAGTCATTGAAGGATAAAAGCCGTCAGGTTTTAACTGTCAGGAGTGACTTTCAATGTTACTTTGACAATATGCATTCACGTTAACAAGACCGAAAGTGACGAGTAGAACCTTCCT
This sequence comes from uncultured Gilliamella sp., assembly GCA_945276085.1. Taxonomy (GTDB): domain Bacteria; phylum Pseudomonadota; class Gammaproteobacteria; order Enterobacterales; family Orbaceae; genus Gilliamella. Next base: position 3,005 of record CALYPO010000005.1, on the reverse strand, counting down.
CCTCCTAGAATATTTGGAGCCATTATGGAAAACTTACGCACTGTTCAGGACTTTATACGCTGGACAACCTCCCAATTTAGCCAGTCTGATATCTATTTAGGTCATGGAACTGATAACCCGATTGATGAAGCCAAGCAGCTTATTTTAACAACATTAGGTTTATCATTATTTATTCCGCCAGAATTTTATGCCAGCAGTCTTACTGAGTCTGAAAAACAACAGTTACTGGATCTGATTCAAAAACGCATTGAAGATCGGGTTCCAACGCCTTATTTAACCAATCAAGCTTGGTTTTGTGGTCACCAATTTTATGTTGATGAGCGGGTGTTGATACCGCGCTCACCAATTGGTGAATTAATTGATAATCACTTTTCCAACTTGTTAACAACTGAGCCTAATTCAATATTAGATATGTGTACAGGTAGCGGTTGTATTGGTATTGCCTGTGCATATGCATTTCCTGATGCGCAAGTTGATATTTCTGACATATCATTAGAGGCGTTAGATGTTGCGCAAACGAATATTGAATTACATGAAATGCAATTTCAAGTAACGCCGATATTATCGGATTTATTCGATAATCTGCCGGTTAAAAAATATGATGTTATTGTCTCAAATCCTCCTTATGTTGATGACGAAGACATGCGTGATCTCCCTGATGAGTTTTTATATGAACCTAAATTGGCATTAGAAGCGGGCGTTGATGGCTTAGATCTTGTGAAAAGAATTTTACGTGATTCCGTCAATTATCTAACACCAAATGGTGTTTTAATATGTGAAGTAGGAAATAGTTGGATCAGTTTGCAAGAACAATATCCTGATATTCCATTCAATTGGATAACGTTTGAACATGGTGGACTTGGTGTATTTTCAATATCGTGTCAAACCTTAATAGAATTTCACCACTATTTTAAATAATGTGTTATTAATCATTGGAAATAAAATTTATGTCTGGAAACTCGATCGGTAAGTTATTTAAAGTCACCACTTTTGGCGAATCACATGGCATAGCATTAGGATGTGTTGTAGATGGTGTACCACCGGGACTTGCTTTAACTGAATCCGATATGCAGCACGATCTCGATCGACGCCGTCCTGGTTCTTCTCGTTATACTACGCAGCGCCGCGAAGCAGATCAAGTTAAAATATTATCAGGTGTTTTTGATGGTGTCACAACCGGCACCAGTATCGGTTTGATGATTGAAAATACCGATCAACGTTCACAAGATTATAGCAAAATTAAAGATATCTTTCGCCCTAGTCATGCTGACTACACCTACCAAAAAAAATATGGCATACGTGATTACCGAGGTGGCGGTCGATCATCGGCGCGCGAAACAGCAATGCGTGTTGCGGCAGGTGCTATAGCTAAAAAATATTTAAACGAAAAACTCGGCATTACTATTCGTGGTTATTTAGCTCAAATGGGTGATATTGAATGTCAATTAAGAGATTGGCAACAAGTTGAACAAAATTCCTTTTTTTGTGCTGATGAAAGTAAACTTGAGCAACTTGATGAATTATTAAGAAAATTAAAAAAAGAGGGTGATTCAATTGGTGCGAAAGTCACTGTTGTCGCTGAAAATGTACCGGTTGGGCTGGGTGAACCAGTTTTTGATAAGTTAGATGCTGAATTGGCCCATGCATTAATGAGTATTAATGCAGTTAAAGGGGTCGAAATAGGTGATGGCTTTGCTGTTATTACTAAACGTGGTAGCGAAAATCGCGACGAGATTAGTCCAGAAGGTTTTTTATCCAACCACGCCGGTGGCATCTTAGGCGGTATCAGCTCAGGACAAACCATTTTAGCCAACATTGCCTTAAAACCTACACCAAGCATTGAAATTGCAGGTCGATCGATTAATGTACAAGGTGAAGCCGTTGAAGTATCGACGCATGGTCGGCATGATCCATGCGTGGGTATAAGAGCAGTTCCCATCGCTGAAGCAATGGTTGCTATTGTTTTAATGGATCACTACCTTCGTTATCGTGCTCAATGCAGTGATGTGAATCCGCTATGAATTACGAACTCCTTATTCTGCTGTTTGCCATAGCAGTTTTAGCGGGATTTATCGACTCAATTGCCGGTGGAGGAGGGCTACTCACCGTGCCGGCACTATTGGCAGTCGGTTTACCGCCGGCTAGTGCCTTAGCGACTAATAAGTTACAAAGTTGTGGTGGATCATTCTCGGCTAGTCTCTACTTTATTCGTGAGCGCATGGTCAACCTTAAAGAACAAAAAACCGCAATCATCTTTGCCTTCATCGGCTCCGCAGTTGGTACCGTTTCGGTTATGCATATCCAAGCCGATTTTCTAAGACTATTATTACCGGTATTAACGATCAGTGTTGGGTTATATTTCCTTCTCTCACCAACAATCGGAGAACAAGACCGTAAAAGCCGCCTGACCACCCTACAATTTGCCCTTATTCCAGCGTTAGCAATTGGTTTTTATGACGGCTTTTTTGGACCCGGTGCCGGTTCTTTCTATGCTCTAGCCTATATTACCCTTGCAGGGTTTAATCTGACAAAAGCAACTGCTCATACCAAAGTCCTAAACTTTACCTCAAACTTAGCGGGATTGTTATTTTTTATTATGGGCGGACAAGTGGTCTGGTCGATAGGTTTAGTCATGTTAGTTGGACAATTTATCGGCGCAAGATTAGGTGCTAAAATGGTCATTGCGAAAGGAAGAAAATTAATAAGACCAATGTTAATTATTGTTTCTACAGTTATGAGTATTAAGTTGATTTATGAGAACTTCTTCTGATGATTAGATTTTGCTTTTGATTGTTAGCTAACCGTCATTGATGATAAATTTTGTTTTAATATATTTAGCTAATAAAACGTGGGACACAAAAGATTCAGAATTTTTAATCGTTATAACATAAATATATTTAAGCTAAACTAATAGAACGATTTTTACATTTTCAATACTTTTGCAGTAAACGATCTAAATATACTTAATGCACTGTTTCAATGTAATGGTAATAATATGCTGCCAT
>CALYPO010000004.1 GCA_945276085.1 uncultured Gilliamella sp. | reverse complement strand
ACGCTTGATAAGGATCACGTAGAATCATGGTTTCGCTACGATCCGGACCTGTTGATATAATATCAATTGGTGTTTCGGTTAATTCTTCAATTCGTTTGATATAGGATTTGGCTGCTTGTGGTAAAGCATCATAACTTTTAATACCAAACGTTGACTCGCTCCAACCAGGCATAGACTCATATACAGGTTTTACTAAACTCCAATCTTCAGCAGCAGCTGGTGCATTTTTGATGACATCACCATTTGGTAATTGATAACCAACACAGATTTTGACTTCTTTAAGACCATCTAAAACATCAAGTTTAGTTAAACAGAAACCAGAAACTGAATTTAGTTGTACGGCTTTTCGTACAGCAACCGCATCAAGCCAACCAGTACGACGACGACGACCAGTTGTTGCACCAAATTCATTACCTTGTTTGCAAAGATATTCACCCACATCATCAAAGAGTTCTGTTGGAAATGGTCCTGCACCGACACGAGTAGAGTAAGCCTTAACAATACCTAGCACATAGCCAACATAACGTGGACCAAAACCTGATCCTGTCGCTACGCCGCCAGCAGTAGTATTTGAAGAGGTAACAAAAGGATAAGTACCATGATCAATATCAAGTAATGTACCTTGTGCACCTTCAAACATGATTCTTTCGCCTTTCTTCCGAGCGTCTTCTAATAGCGTCGGAATATCTGCAATCATAGCCACTAAAATATCTGCAATCGCTAATGTGTCATCAAGGACTTTTTGATAATCAACCGCTTCAACTTTATAGTAATTTACTAATTGAAAGTTGTGGTATTCCATAACTTCTTTCAATTTTTCAGCAAATGCTTGGCGATCACGTAAATCACCTACACGCAATCCACGACGAGCGACTTTATCTTCATATGCAGGACCGATACCTCGACCTGTGGTGCCTATCGCTTTATTACCACGTGCTTTTTCTCGAGCTTGGTCTAATGCTATATGATAAGGCAATATTAAAGGACATGATTCTGAAATTAGAAGTCTCTCTTTAACAGGGATACCATTTTCCTCAAGCTCTTTCATCTCTTTCATAAGAGCATCAGGACAAAGCACAACGCCATTTGCGATGATGCTAATGACATCATTACGTAAAATACCTGATGGAATTAAATGTAATACTGTTTTTTCACCATTAATAACTAAGGTATGGCCAGCATTATGTCCGCCTTGATAACGTACCACATATTTTGCTTTTTCTGTGAGTAAATCAACAACTTTTCCTTTGCCTTCATCACCCCATTGTGTACCTAGCACAACAACATTATTACTCATAGTTTATTTACTCATTGTATTATTTGTTAGACTTTAGTTTCATATATTGGAAAAATTCACTATCAGGACTAATGACCATAACATCATTACCTGTAAAACTTTGTTCATAAGCTTTCAAACTACGAATAAAACTAAAAAATTCAATATCTTTACCAAAAGCTTCTGCATAAAGTTTAGCTGCATTTGCATCACCTTCACCACGAATAGATCGAGCTTGGCGCTCAGCTTCCGATATTATTTTAGTTTTTTCAAATGTAGCTTTCGCTCTTATTTCTTCAGCTTTTTTAACACCTTCATATCGTTTTTCACGCGCAATAATATCACGTTCAGCTCGCATGTTAGCATAAATTGATCCTGACACTTCAGCAGGGAAATTGATTTGTTTGATTCGAACATCGATCACAACAACCCCAAAGGACCTCAAACTGGCTTTACTATTTTCAGGATCTTTTTTCGCATCATTGACCAATTTATCGATTGGTAAATTTTCTTCAACATCTTGCGGTGAACCATTTAATGCATCTTTAACACTTGCCATTAATGAATTTCTTGATTTGGTATCAGCATTAGTATCATTAATGATATCTCGGTTACTTAATTTACCTATTTCAGAACGCAAACGACCATTTAAACGAGCCAAGATTAAGTCATTAACATCATTACCACCAGCAATAGTTTCATAATAACGATTAAAATCTACAATTTTCCATTGCACAAAATAATCGACTATTAACTCTTTCTTATGAACGTTAAAAAAGCGCTTTTCGTTATTATTATTTGAGCTATTAGTGGTTTGTATTTTAGCGTCGATTATTTTAATGCTATCAACAAGAGGCATTTTAAAATGGAGACCCGGTTGAGATAACCCAATAATCTTATTAAAACGTAAAACCACACCACGCGTGCCTTCTTCAATCACATAAACACTTGAATAAAGCCCAACAATTAAAATTAAAACTATAGGAATCAATAATTTTCGCATTTTTCTCTCCTTATCGACCCATAGCTCGGTTACTTCGATTAATAGAACTATTATTTTGAGTTGCAGTGTTATGAGTGTTATCAGTTGTAGCGTTTTGTGCTTCATTGTTATTTTGAGAAGTACTATCAACTGTTTCTGAAGCTGCTGGCGGGTTGTTATTGCCATCACTACTTAAATTTGATAAGTTTGCTGATTCAGGTTCAATTTTATTTTTCATTAATTTTTCTAACGGCAATACCAATAAGTTACCACTCTTATCATTAACAATCACTTTTTGGGTTTTAGTTAATACTTTTTCCATTGTTTCAATATATAAACGATCTTTAGTAATTTCAGGCGCTGCTTTATATTGTGGTAATAATTTTTCAAACCGTGCAACATCACCAGCTGCTTCTAATTCAACTTGTACTTTATAAGCATTTGCATCTTCTAAAATAGTGGCAGAACGACCTTCCGCTTGCTGAATTAACTGCACTTTATATGCTTCAGCTTTTTTTATTTCCCGCTCACTATCATTTTGAGCTCGAATAGCATCAGCATAAGCATCTTGCACTTCGACAGGAGGACGCGCTACTTGGAAGTTAAGATCGACAATAGTAATACCCATATCATAATGAGAAATAACATTGATGAGTTCTTCTTTTGTACTGTTCTCTAGAACTGAGCGTCCATCTGAAATAATTGCATCAATATTAGAGCTCCCGATAGATGTTCTAAGCGCACTATCTGCTGCTTGACGTAAGCTATCTTCAACATTAGTTACATTAAATAAATATTTGATAGGATCACTAATTCGATATTGAACATTCATTTCAACAAAGACTAGATTTTCACCGTTATAACTAGTCGTTATAATATCACCCTGAACATTAAAGTTATAAGTTCCTTGGGTATCTACTTTATAAACTGTATCAATAAATGCTGGATTCCAATTTAAACCAGGTTGGATAATTTCAGGTTGAACTTGTCCAAAACGAGTTATTACACCTCGTTGGTTTTGGTTGATGGTATAAAAACCACTTACCCCCCAAATCAAAGCAAGCACTAAAATCATCGACATAATAATTTTAGAAGAACTCAAGTTAATATCTGAGGAACCTCGATTATTACTTGATCCACCTTTTTTTAAGAGATCTTTAATTTGATCAAATATTCCTCCCGACGAAGAATTGGAAGGTTTTTTGTTATTTCCCCATGGGTCGTTATCTTGTCCGTTATTGCCGGGCTGATTCCACGCCATATTTTATATGCTCCATTTAACAATTAGTTGTTATTTTGCGTATTGATTAAGTATAACAGATCTGGCTCTTGTTTACAGAGGCGATTCCATTCAATTAAAGGTATTCTTATATTTAGGTGAAAACTCCCATCATCTTCAATGACTTCATTCTCCACTGCATTTAATTTATATAGCCGACTTCTAAGTTTAGCTAAATAAGGAGGTAAGTTTAATTGGCAAACTTGAATTTGCCCAGAGAGCCTCTCTTTTAATGCGGTAAATAAAAGATCTAATCCTAAACTATTTTGAGCTGAAATCCAAACGCGAATTGGTACACCATTTTCGTCCCGATCAATACTCGGTTCCTTACCTTCTATTAAATCAATTTTATTCATCACTAACAAAGTAGGAATATCATGTGCATCAATTTCCAGTAATACCTCATCAACGGCATGAATATTATCTAATATATTAGGATCAGCTGCATCAACAACATGTAATAGTAGTGATGCTTCCTGTGTTTCTAATAAAGTTGCTTTAAAAGCAGCAATAAGATCATGTGGTAAATGACGTATAAATCCGACTGTATCAGCTAAAACAACCTCTCCAACATCTTCAACATTAATGCGTCTTAAAGTCGGATCTAGCGTTGCAAACAATTGATCGGCAGCATAAACTTCAGCATTAGTTAATGCATTAAAGAGAGTCGATTTACCAGCATTTGTATAACCAACTAATGATACCGTTGATAAATCTGCTTTACTTCTAGATTGACGATTTTGATTGCGCTGTTTTTCAACTTTAGCAAGTCTTGATAAAATTAATTGAATACGATGGCGAATTAATCTTCTATCAGTTTCTAACTGAGTTTCACCTGGTCCACGAAGGCCAATTCCACCTTTTTGGCGTTCTAAATGAGTCCAACCACGAACTAATCGAGTAGATAAATATTGTAATTGTGCTAATTCAACTTGTAATTTACCTTCATGTGTTCTAGCGCGCTGAGCAAAAATATCGAGAATTAATCCAGTTCTATCTACTACGCGACATTCACATAATTGCTCAAGATTGCGTTCTTGGGTCGGTGTTAAAGTATGATTAACTAAAATGACTGAAGCATTTAGTTCTTTTACTTTATCGGCGATTTCTAATGCTTTTCCTTCACCAATAAAATATTTAGCTTGTGGGGACTTTTTTGAGGTTGTCACAATATCGAGAATTTCAATTTGAGCAGAAGAAACAAGCACTTCAAACTCTTTTAAATCCTCGATATCGCTTTCTTGAGGGAAGAATACATGGACTAATAAGGCAGATTCACCACCTTTATATCGCTCAAACAATCACATTCTCCACCCAACTAATTAGCTTTCGCTGTCCTCTTCAGGTTGTGATATCAATCCAGAAATTGGTCTTGATGGTACCACAGTTGAGATAGCGTGCTTATATACCATTTGGCTAACAGTATTTTTTAATAAAATAACAAACTGATCAAATGATTCAATTTGTCCTTGTAATTTAATACCGTTAACTAAATAAATAGATACAGGAATATGCTCGCGACGAAGCAAATTTAAATAAGGATCTTGTAATGACTGCCCTTTTGACATGAGTTTATCCTTTAAGATGAAATAAAAATATAAAGATAAAATAAGTTTACAATCAACATAATAATTTAATTGATCGCAATATAAAATACTTATGTAGTATTTACCAAAATAACATAAAAAACTCAGCTCTTAAACTAATCAACAGTAATTTATGCACAAATAACTAAAAATTTAATAAATTAACGAAATTTATACAAACAAGTAACCTTAATCGTTAAGAAAAGTAGAAATTTTTTTAAGAAATGAAAAAATTTAGCGTATTATAATAACCAATAGAAAAAATACCAAAAACTATTACTACTATTTGTAACTTAAAAAATCTGATTAAGAACTGAATCTATATTATCATTATTTAACCATGTTATCGATTGTTTCCAACCTCTAAGCCATGTAATTTGCCTTTTTGCTAATTGGCGAGTAGCACAAATTCCTTTAAAAACCATTTCATCATAACTAGTATCGCCATTTAAATATTCCCACATTTGACGATACCCTACGCAACGTATAGAAGGTAGATTTAAATGAAGATCGGGGCGCTGCATAAGTTTTTTTACTTCATCTTCAAAGCCTTGATCTAGCATTTGTAAAAAGCGTTGTTCAATTCGTTGATGTAATTCTGCTCTATCTTCCGGCATGATAGCTAATTGCATAATATCATAAGGTAATGCATCACCACTTTCTTTAGTTAATTCAGTTAAACTTTTACCAGTAATAAGATAAACCTCTAATGCTCGATTAAGGCGTTGTGGATCATTGGGATGGATTCGCTGAGCTGATACAGGATCAACTTTTTTTAACTCCTCATGAATCGCTTGCCAACCTAATCGATTTGCTTTTTCCTCAATTTGATCGCGAATATCACTATTTGCCGCAGGAAGAGGAGAAAGTCCTTCAATTAACGCCTTAAAATACAACATTGTTCCACCAACTAATAATGGCGTTCGGCCATTACTTAATGATTTTTCAATTTCTACAATCGCATCATGCCTAAAGTTAGCAGCAGAATAACTTTCTGCAGGGTCACAAATATCAATAAGTTTATGTGGATATTTAAGTTGTTCTTCTTTAGTTGGTTTTGCACTGCCAATATCCATACCTCGATAAATAAGTGCGGAATCAACACTAATAATATCTATAGGATACTTGTCGTAAAGCGCCATGGCATAAGCAGTTTTACCCGATGCGGTTGGCCCCATTAACGAAATAATTTTTGGTTTATTCATGATAAAATTGATTGTGAAAAAGATTGAAGATCAATCGGATATAAAAAGCTATCTTGTTGTAATAAATTAATATCTATCTGTTCTAATTGTACTAATAACTCGATAGCTTTAGTTACATTCCAATTTTCAACAGAATCATCTCCACAATTTTCAACCAACCAAGCTATAATTTGCGTTGGATCGAGCACATCCTTACCGGATGATAAAAGAAACGAAATTAAAGTTGGTAATAATTTTTGCCAATTTGTAGTTCTTAACATTTTTGGCACATTATGCAAATGCAATTTTGCTTTATCAATATAAAAATCAAAGCCTAAAAACTTCAATTGTTCTTGATAATCATTTAATACTTTTTGTTCTTTCTTATTAATTAAAATTGTCAATGGAATGAGTAATCTTTCTGACTCGTTAGATAATAATTTAACTGAATTTACTTTCTGTTGAGCAACCGACAACTTCATTAACATGAACTTTTGTTGATTATCTTCTGATTTTTCAATTAAGGCTATATCTGGTTGAATAACCGTTAATACTTTACCAAATTGTACTAGTGAAGATCTATCAATTTGCTGATGTAGTGATTGCAAAGGTACATTTCGTTTAGGAAACAATCCCTCAATAACCGCTTGTTGTGGTGCAGTTATAGAACTATCATCATCCGATAATTCAAAAGATTTTAAGAGCGTTTTTTCTATTGCTCCTTTTAACTTAGTATCAACCAATTGCCCATATAGTCTATTTTCTTTAACATGATTAATAGCTTTTTTAGGTAATGCGCTAGTTGGTGAATAAGTTTTATTCTCAGTTTTATTATTAAAAATATTCTCACCAGCTGCTTGCCGATTCGGCATCATTAGCACATTTTCGTCATTGGCAAGTTGTTGGTTTGACTCAAGCGCCATGACAATAGCTTGATAAACAAAGTCATGCACCAATCTTGCTTCATGAAAACGCACTTCATGCTTAGCTGGGTGAACATTCACATCAATTTGTTTAGGGTCGATCTGTAAAAAAATGACATAACTCTGTTGTTCATTAGTCCGGCTACTATAAGCTTGACGCAAAGCATGATTAATTAATTTATCTTTTATTACCCGCCCATTAACATAAAAATATTGCAACTCACTCACTTCACTGCTACTTACCCATCCTTGGATGAATAAATCATTATGTTGCCAATCTAATTTTATCGCTTTTTGAACAAATGTACGTCCACAAACTAATTCAACACGTTTTTCAAGAAGTGATTCTCGATACTGTTTGACGAGTTTCCCATTGTGCTGCAAATTAAAAGTAATATCAGGTCTAGCAAGTGCAATTCGACGAACAAACTCCTCAATATGCATAAATTCTGTTTTATCAGTTTTAAGAAAGCGACGTCTAGCAGGCGTATTGTAAAACAGATCAAGAACTTCAACCGTCGTTCCAACAGGATGTGCAGCCGGTTTAATTGTTGGTTTCATTTCACGACCTTCAGCATAAACTTGCCATGCCTCAGACTGATCGGCTGTGCGTGAAGTTAAGGTTAACCGAGCAACAGAACTGATACTTGCCAGCGCTTCACCACGAAACCCCAAACTCATTATGGTATCTAAATCATCCAACGTATTAATTTTGCTGGTTGCATGGCGAGCTAAAGCTAATGCCAATTCATCTTTAGCAATACCATTACCATTATCACGAATACGAATTAATTTACTGCCACCTTGTTCAACATCAATATCAATTTGAGTACTACCAGCGTCAATGCTGTTTTCAACTAACTCTTTGATCACCGATACTGGTCGTTCAACCACTTCACCAGCAGCGATTTGGTTAGCTAATTGAGGAGATAATATATGAATAGCCATTAATGCTGTTTTCCAAATTTAGGGTTCTGTTTGACATAATTTTTTATACCTTGATAAATCAATTTAGCAATTTTATCTTGGTGGGCATTACTTGCTAACAAACTTTCTTCAGTTTCGTTAGTAATAAATCCAACTTCAATTAATATTGAAGGGATATCAGGTGAACGCAATACACCTAAACTTGCATGTTCAGGCCTATTCTTATGCAATTTAATAACACCTTTCATCTCTTTTAAAACCTGAGTGGCTAATTCATAGCCAACCTGCTGTGAATATGAAAACTGTAAATCTAATACTGCTTGGCTTAAATTTTGGTCATGATCATCACTTAATGCGTCACCTGCACCACCTAATAATTGCGATTGTTTTTCATCTTGTTCAAGCCAGCGCCCCAATTCTGTATCCGCGCGTTTAGTAGATAATACCCAAACTGATGCACCAGACGCGCTACGATTAGGTGCGGCATCTGCATGGATAGAAATTAATAAGTTTGCTTTACTTTTACGGGCAATATCAGAACGTTGAGGTACAGAAATAAAATTGTCCGTGCTACGTGTTAATACGCCTTTGAAGTTAGGATCTTTATTCAATAAATTAGTTAATTTTTTTGCTATCGAAATGGTGACATTTTTTTCGTATAACTTATTTTTACCAACGGCACCAGAATCCTTACCACCATGACCAGCATCAACAGCAATGATAACTTGTGAAGCATAAACTGAGCCACAAAGCAGTAATAATATAAAAAAAGTGAGTATTTTTTTCATTTTTTTCGCTAATTTTATTGGTTAATAATAGCTTGCCCTTTTTCACTGTTTGCTTGCAAACAAACTGTGCGTTCAAGCGCCAAATAAGCCAAATGAATTTCAATATCAGCAGGAGGTAAAATACCTTCAGCCTGCATAGGCCACTCAATTAAACAAATTGATTTCGATGAAAAATATTCACGAATCCCCATAAACTCTAACTCTTCTGGATCAGCTAATCGATATAAGTCAAAGTGATATACTGAAAACATATCAAATTGATAAGGTTCAACAAGAGTATAAGTCGGACTTTTAACATTTCCGACATGTCCGAGCTGCTGCAAAAAGCCACGGCTAAACGTTGTTTTACCAGCACCAAGATCGCCTATCAGATAGATAACAATTGCACTATCATGATTAGACAAATATTTTAAACACTGCTCAGCCAATTGTTGACCAAACAAAATTGTTTCTTGTTCATTGGCTAAAATAATAGGTTTCATGACGAATTCTTTGCTCAATAAATAGTCCTTATTATATACTAATAAAGATGTACCAAGTAAAATTAACTCTAATTTATATCAAAAAAAGTTGAGGAACGGGGTTTTTGAAGGGTAATTTAAAGGTAAAAGGAACAAATGCTACATACCATCACAACAAATAACCAATCAACAATTGATCCAACGCTAATTTCAGCGCAAGATGCAGTACTTTTCTGGCAAAATGGCGTAATTATAGCTTGTCAAAATAATCCCATATTGAAGGCTATTTTACAAAATACCCAAAATTGTTTTGTGCTTGATAATGATATTAATGCTCGTAGTTTAGCTTCACTAATAGATCCAAGAGTAAAAATAATCAGTATGCAGCAGGTTGTTGATTTAACTGTTAACTATTTCCCACAAATGAATTGGGAGTAATTTGACTAATTATCTTAAACCAGTATTTATCTTAATATCACTGCTACCATCTTCAATTTGCAAATAGGCTTACCTCAGTTTAATATAATTTTTAACAATAGTTGGTAAACATACAAAATTTAATGGCAAACTTATTAAGTCTTTTAGAAATCAATTCATTATTAAAAAAAGGTGAAGTGGTTGCTTATCCAACTGAAGCTGTTTTTGGTTTAGGTTGTGATCCCGATTGTGAATCAGCAGTTTTTAAATTGTTAAAATTAAAACAACGTTCAGTTGAAAAAGGTTTAATTTTAATTGCGAGTCACTATGAACAACTGATCCCTTATATTGATCAATCGGCTTTGACTCAAGTTCAAAAACAGATGGCTATTGATAGTTGGCCCGGTCCTAATACTTGGGTTTTTCCGAAAAATATTAATACACCAAATTTTTTGAGCGGAAAATATCATTCTATCGCCGTTCGCGTTACTGATCATCCATTAGTATGTAAACTTTGTGATTTATTTGGTAAGCCATTAGTTTCGACAAGTGCCAACCTTTCTGGTCATCAATCTTGTAAAACAGCAATAGAAGTTGCAAACCAATTTGGTCAATTTTTTCCAATTTTAGATGGTAAAACCGGTGAGCGTTCACAACCATCAATCATCCGGGATGTCCAAACTGGTACTATCATTCGACAAGGATAATATTATGCAAAATTTATACATTGGCGTAATGTCAGGTACCAGTATGGATGGTGTTGATATTGCATTAGTTGATATTACTGATGGGAATATTACTTCGATTGCTAGTGATTGCTACCCAATGCCAACTGAAATTAAAAGCCAATTATTAACGCTTTGTAATAGTAAGCAAACTACATTACAAGCGCTCGGTGAGCTTGATCACCAACTTGGTATGCTTTACGCAAAAAGCATTGATCAGTTTATAAAGCAAAATCATATTGATAAAAAACAAGTTAAAGCCATTGGTTGCCATGGGCAAACTATTTATCATTCTCCTAATAGCCAACATCCCTTTACTATGCAAATTGGTGATGCCAATATCATTGCTGCTAAAACAGGCATTACAACAATTGCTGATTTTCGTCGTAAAGATATGGCTTATGGTGGCCAAGGAGCACCATTAGTTCCGGCTTTTCACAAAGCGATATTCTTAAATCCGTCAATTAACTGTGTTGTTTTAAATATTGGTGGTATTAGCAATATTTCCGTTCTAATACCAGGCCAACCTGTAATTGGTTATGACACTGGGCCAGGCAATGTTTTACTTGATAGTTGGATAAATAAAAATCTAGGGAAAAACTACGATAAAGACGGCTTATGGGCTAAATTAGGAAAAGTTGATCAAAGTTTATTAAATACGTTATGTGATGAAAATTATTTTCAACTACCAGCCCCAAAAAGTACTGGTAGAGAATTATTTAACTTAACTTGGCTTAACCAAAAACTCAGTAACTTCAATCTAAACGCTCAAGATATTCAAGCAACACTCGTTGAATTTACTGCTACCACTGTTGCTCATGAGATTAATAAATTATCAATAAATGCTCATTTACCTTGTCAATTGCTAGTTTGTGGCGGAGGAGCAAAAAATCCTCTGATTATGAAACGATTGTCAGCATTATTACCAAAATGGGAAGTTTTGACCACAGATGTGAAAGGGGTAAGCAGTGACGATATGGAAGCGATTGCTTTCGCTTGGCTTGCATATTGTAGGATGAATAATATTCCATCTAATATTCCAGAAGTAACTGGAGCAAACCAAGCGGTAAGCTTAGGAGTTATTTATCAATAATAACCTTTAATCTGATAATTTTGATTGCTTATTATAACCAATTAGTTCAGATATTTTAGCGGCAGCTTGGCTAATTTCACCGACAAGTTTAGCTTCATCTTCTGCTGTATTACATCTAAAGATAGAGGTTGATAAACTTAAGGCTGCAATAATATTACCTAAACGATTATAAATTGGCACAGCAAAACAACGTAAACCAAGCTCTGATTCTTCATCATCTTTGCCATAACCTAAACGTTTAACTTCATCAAGTTCAGCAAAAAATGCCTCTTTATTAGTGATTGTTTTAGGTGTGTATTGAACAAAATTAATGCCGTTTACTAAACTTTTTTTGCTTTCATCATCTAACCAAGCCAATAAAACCTTACCTAATCCACTGGCATGTACAGTTGCTTGATTACCAATTTTAGAGGTTAAACAAAGACTATACTGTTCAGATGCCACTTTATTAATATAAATAATTTGGTCACCTTCACGAACGGCTAAATGGATCGTTTCTTTAGTTTTATCCCTTAGCTTTCTCATTTCTAAATCAGCAATAGCTAAAAAGTTTTGGTGATAAAGTACACGGTTGCCTAAATCAAGTAATTTTAAATTAAGAGAATATTTATCTGAATCTTCTTCTTGATTAACATAACCTAATGATTTCATGGTTTGTAAAAAACGATAGGCTGTGCTTTTGGGCATCATTACTTTTTGCGATAATTCTGATATAGCAATGTCTTTAGATTCGGATAAAGCTTCTAAAATTCCGAAAACTTTTAAAACCGAAGCAACCGATTCTGGTGAGCTATCATTCATTATTAGCACATCTCCTTACTAAAAATTAGTCATTATTCTATTATTAAATGATCAACTAGAACAAATCAAAATTATCGAAAGTATATCATAATTAATAATGAACTAGCTATTTTATAAAAAATCTAATCTTTGAGGAGTAAACATATCAAGCAAAACGCCAGCTTGTTTGCAAACACAACCATGTTCAATATTGGGTTTTTTATATAATGTATCACCAGCACGAACAATCTTAGTCTCATCACCGATAGTAAATTCAAATTCACCAGACAAAACATAGGTTAGTTGTTCATGTGGATGATGATGCATCGCACCAATTGCGCCAGTTTCAAAATGAACTTCAACCGCCATCATATTACCATCATGAGCTAAAATTTTACGTTTAACCCCATTTCCTAAATCAATTAATTCAATATCTGAATTAAAACAAAACATGACATTACTCCTAAATTTATAAAAAAAACAGAGATAATAAATAATATCCTTTTATTTTATTATCTCTTAAATTATCTAATTTTTAACCTTATTTTATTAAGGTTGTTTACCGATATAAGCTAAAATACCACCATCAACATAAAGAATATGGCCGTTAACAAAATTTGATGCTTCCGATGCTAAAAATACGGCTGCACCAGCTAAATCATCAGGAGTCCCCCATCGGCCTGCCGGTGTTTTAGCAATAATGAACTGATCAAATGGGTGACGAGAACCATCTGCTTGTTTTTCACGTAATGGCGCAGTTTGAGGAGTGGCAATATAACCTGGACCAATACCGTTACATTGAATATTGGCATGACCAAATTCAGAACAGATATTTTTGGTTAACATTTTTAAACCACCTTTAGCCGATGCATAACCAACAACCGTTTCACGACCAAGTTCACTCATCATTGAACAGATGTTGATAATTTTGCCACTTCCTTTTTTGATCATTGAAGGAAGGACTGCTTTTGCCATAATAAATTGACCTGTTAAGTCGATATCAATAATTTTACGATAATCAGCCGCACTTGTTTCAAGCATTGATTTGCGTTGAATAATACCAGCATTGTTGACTAAAATATCAATCACACCATGTTCTTTTTCAATTTGAGCAATCGATTTTTCAACAGCAGCTTCATCCGTAATATCAAATAGATAGCCATGGGCATCAATACCAGCTGCTTTATAAGCATCAAGTCCTTTTTGTAAATTTTCAGGCACGACATCATTAAATACGATTTTCGCTCCGGCACCGGCTAATGATTTTGCTATCTCAAAACCGATGCCATAAGAAGCGCCCGTTACCAGCGCTATTTTATTGTTGAGTGAAAATTTATTTAAAATCGACATAATTATATTCTCCGTTATAGTTATGATAGACAAAAAGGTCTATCACATTTCTTCTAATATGTTAGCTGGCACTTTGGTTAAATAAAGTGCAGGTTCATCTTGTGCATCACATGAATATAAAACGTATTTATTATCAGGTGAAAATGATGGATGAGGGTGAGTAACTTGACGATCACCATCTAAAACTCGCCATGTACTATTATGCTTAACCAACTTATGAGCTGTTTTTGTTTTAGGTGCTAAAATATAAAGCCATGGATCATTTTCAATTTTATAGCCACTTGTATCAATTACATCTACAGGACTGCCTGTTCCATCACCAATATAAAGTGTGCCATCAAAATTACTCATTAAGTGCGAACAAGCTGGCATCTCCATGATTTCTTTATCTTCATCAGTTACCGGATTATAAAGACGAATATATCGTTCTTGTTGCCCTTTCATATAAGATACATAAGCTAATCCAGAACCATCTGGAACCCAAAATTCATGAGTGCAACTTTCACCAGGTAAATTATCATGCGCTTTTCGTTCATTTTTACCATCACGATCAACCAACCAAATTCTTGCATCAACTAAATCATGAGGACCTTCATGGCAAAATGCGATAGTTTTATCATCAAAAGGTCTAAAAATTGGGTGACCTAACCATACATTCTGATCAATAACTGTTTTAGCTACACCTGTTTCAATATCAATCTTGATTAAACGGCAGTGTGGATTCTTATCATAAAATGCTTTAAATATTGTCCAATCGGTAAGTGGCGTCCAATCTTTTTTATCAATTTCAATTCCAACAATTTCATTACAATCACTATTAGCAACCCATGTGCCATAACCAACCCATTCATCAGGAACAGTATAAACATTTTTTTCTTCTAACGTTTCAAGATTAACTTGTTGTAAGTTGCGTTCATTTTTAACATAGTATAAAAATTTATCATCTGGTGATAAAAAACCACCGAAAGTATTATCGCCAGGTCCTTCAGTAAGTTGTTTTGCTGTTTGTTTTTCAATATCGAGTAAATAATAGTTACGATGAGTATCAAATTCACCAGCAAAAAGTAATTTTTGACCATCATTGGTAAAACATTTTTGATAAAAATAATTACGGTGGCATAAAATACCTTCTGGCGTTAACCGAATAATTTCATTTTTTGAATCTTCATCTGTAAATGATGAATATGATAGCCTTACGATATTCCCCTTAGCCATATGAACTCCCTGAATATAAATATAATTAAATGTTTAAAAGATTTTCATTTATTAAATATAGTAATATAAAAATTAAGACGTTTTTGTGACTTTCATCACATTGCAATAAATTTATTAAAACATCGTTTTATTTTAGTTAAAAAAATTGATATATTTTTGGGTAGGATTATAATGAAAACGAAATGTACTAATATGCAATTAGTTATTATTTCTATCAAAATAGAGGAAAATCATGAAAATAGCACTAATGAACGAATTTAGCCAAGCTGCTAAAAATCCAATTATTTTAAATGAATTAAAAAACGCAACTGAGAAATATGGACATACTGTTTTTAACGTTGGCATGGATGGCGACAATGATAAAAAATTAACTTATGTTCATTTAGGTATTATTAGCGCTATTTTATTAAACAGTAAAGCCGTTGATTTTGTTATCACAGGTTGTGGAACAGGACAAGGCGCATTAATGGCGTTAAATGCATTCCCTGGTGTTAACTGTGGTTATTGTATTGAACCTACTGATGCTTATTTATTTGCACAAGTAAATAATGGTAATGCGTTATCACTTGCTTTTGCTAAAGGCTTTGGTTGGGGTGCAGAACTCAATGCTCGTTATATTTTTGAAAAAGCATTTGATGGCGAAAAAGGATTAGGTTATCCACCTGAGCGTCGTGAATCTCAAAATGCTAATGCTGTAATTTTAAATGATATGAAAAATGCAGCAGGAAAAAGTTTAATTGAAGCATTGAAGTCAATTGATCAATCATTACTTAAAGATGCGATCAGAGGTGAGCGTTTCCAAAAATGTTTATTTGAAAATAGTCAAGATCCTGAAATAACCAATTACATCAAAAGCTTACTAGCTTAATTTAGAGTTTACTACATCCTTCAATTTTGTGCCATTTCAACTTAACTGGTGAAATGGCTCAATTCACTATTTTTAATCGTTTCTAACTTAATAGAATAAATTCTAATGTATTTTTCATTAACAAATGATTAAACCGATTTAATTTAAAAATAGAGGAATGAGATTGCTGATTGAAAAGATTAAAAGTGCTAAATCTTACTAGATCTAGCACTCTATTATTTTAATTATTTAGCTTTATTTTTTTCGATTAGCGTTTTTAGCTCTTTTGGTAACACTATATTACCGTTTTTATCTCGAGTGATTTTAAAGTCACTATTTCCTTTCCATAATTGATTGCTGGTTACAGATTTAAAATCTTTACTTTTAATCTGTGGTCCAAATGAATCTTTTATCGCTGATTGCCAGCTATCACGAATAGAATAATTGTGTTCAAAAATGACCACTGGTTTTAAAAATTCATAAGGATTAGCACGTAAAATATAATTATACCTCGCACTATTGATCGAAATATTATTATTCATGATATAAGAACCAGTATTAAAATTATCAGTAAAGCCATCCATATTATTATTTAAGGAAATTGAATTGATAATTTTATGATTTACCGGTTGACCTTCTGCTCCTAATTTAAAGCCATTACCTATACTCCCTTTAGCAATATTGGGTTTTGAAAAAGGAAAACCGTTTGAATATGTAACAGAACTATCAATTAATACCGGATCATTTGGGCCATCTTCAATCTTGTTATAAAGATCGAAACCATCATCAGTATTATTATGAGCAATACACCCTCTAAATACATTCCCTTTACCAACACCCAATTTAGCGGCAAAACCATCAGCATTTTTACCTGATTTATCCATATTATTATAAGAATCAGAGTTAAGAATTAGGTTATAAGATGGCCAATAAATTCGATTTTGATTTTTCTTTTTAGCTGAGATTGCCAAACCTGTATCACTATTATTACGTGTAATAACTTGATCAATCACATTATGACTGCCCGAAATTCTTAAATAAGCTGGTTTATTATCTTTATCATCAATATTTCCATCAAAGATAACCTGCTTAATAGACCAATAGTTGCTATCTAAATTAAACGTAGTGTTAATAAAAATCGCTTTATGCTTATTAATGGCTTGTATGGTTTTTAATTTACCGGGTAATCCACTTAATTGAGCCGGAAGAGTTATGCCGTCATAATAACCATCCATCAAATGAATAACACCGCCCGGTTCAACGCTATTAACAGCCGTTTCGAAATCAACCGGTGATTGTTTGGTACCTTTATTATCCTTTTTACCTTCTGGCGAAACAATAATATTAGATAAATTTTCAATCGATGATTTATTTAGATTAATTGTAAAAATTTGAGTATTATTTTTAGCATTATCAGTAAACTCAACAGTAAAGGTATTAGTTCCATCTTTTAGCTGAGCTGGAAACTGTAATAACTTACCAACTTCCGCATTCAACGTTTTATTAATTTCTTTAACAAATACGGTACCTGAAGTATTTGGGAAAAATTGTAATGTATAATTTTTACTATATACATCATTCGGTGATGATAAAATTAACGTTGGTTTAATATCAACAATTACCTCAGGTTTAGCGGGTAATTTATCATAATCAACCGTTACATCACTGAGGGTTAATTTAGAATTTTTGAACTCAACTTTTGCGTTTCTAGAAGCAAAAAAGCCGACATAAATATTTTTGTTATCTTGTTGATTTAAGAATCCTGAATAATCATTGGTTGCCCACTGTTTCTCTTCACCAGTCGCATTATTTTTCATCGATAAGATAAATTGATCTGCCGTTCTGGTCATTGTTAAATGCATACTTTTAACATCAACATAATTAACATTTTCAACATAACCAACTTTCTCAATTGATATGCCTTCATTACCCCATGCTTTTTTTACACCATCACGTACTAAGCCGGTTACTTTTACTAAATTATCATTTTTTTGATTTTGAGTAATTAATGCATTCATAATTACATTTGAAGCATTTGGAAACTCCTCATAACCAGCCGGCTGAGGATCACTTCTAGCTACGCCAATAGTATCACGAGCAAATAAACCAACCGCTTCTTGAGCGGCAGGCGTTTTTCCATCCACTTCAGGTCCTATTTGCTCTAAGGTAACATCACTTTCTAAAGTAAAAGTTTGATTAACGGGTAATTGAGTATAAAAAACCACCATTCCATCATGCGAGTTAGCAATTTTACCGCCACGACTCTCTAAATAGAAATCTGACGGTAATTGATAAGGTTGATTTGGAACTAAATAATCTTTTTGACCAGCAATCCATGCATTATTGGTTCCCACTTTTTCAGGCTTGATAAGTGAGGCAAAATTTAAGTCAGTCGATTGGCCAAATGCTATCGCTTTCCACTCTTGTGCAGAAGCTGCGCTAACATAAAGCGAAGACAGACAAAGTATTGAAGTTAATATTTTTTTCATTATGGGTCCTAACATTTTTGTTTATTTCAATAATTCTAAAGCTTTCCACTACCGACTAATCGTCCATAGTTTTTACTAAATTGCTTAATATCATCCACGCTATATTGATAAGGCACAGACCAATTCAAATTATCAACAAAACCACATGATGATAATTTCAACTTAGATTGATTAAATAGAGAATTATTATCCCGAAGGTTATCGCCTTTAAACTGTTTAGCTACTTTGCAGTTATCTTTTAAACCATCAATCATAAATTGATTATTTTCCGAAAGCACACTACCTTTATAGCCTAAGCCAATAGAGTATTGATATGGGTATACAGTTTTAGATTTATTAACCGATCCTTTAAACAGGTTGTTATACATGTGGATTTTGCCGAACCTTACTCTTGGTGCGCGTTGAGTGATGTCTAAAAAAACATTATGATGAAGCGTGATATTTAACTTATTCTCATCCTGATCAGCATTTTTATCACTATGGCCAATTAACATAGTTTTATCATGGTTTTCAAATAGACAATAAGAGATAGTAATGAAATCACTACCACGCTTAATATCCAATAAACCATCATGTTGTACATATTTCCAGCCATCTTTTTCCTGGTACATATCATCGGTAAATTTACCATCAGTTAGAGTGACATGATCAATCCAAACATAAGTTGAGGTAATAATATTTATCCCATCCCATTCAGCATTCCATCCATCTCCCTCTTCAAATTTTGGCGCAACATCAATTGGTGCTTCAATTTTTAAATTTCGAATAATGACATTATTTACTTTAGACAACATAAGTGAACCATTGATAAAACCAGCATTATTACCAACACCAATTAATGTGGTATCACTAGGAATTTTGATCAACGAACGAGATTTTTGATCATCAAAGTCTTTGTAAGGTTTGCCTTCACTAATATCTATAATCCCAGAGACTTGAATAATACGAGGCTGATTTTTATTGATCGCAATCGCATCTAAAAGATCTTGTTTGTTACTCACCATAAAGATCATTTTTTCATTTGCTTTAGCACCACCGATCGTGCCGGTATTTGTCGCTAAATCATAACCACCAAAACCGTCTCTAGGTGCAACATCACGAGCTTCTCTAATTTTGATAGGAGACGGAGATAATGCATGACATGCAGCAATAGATGAATTAATTGCCAAAGGAACTAATAGCGCAATGATTAATTTTTTCATTTAACAAATACCTTTTTATTAGTTAATCTGAGTTTGATCGAAAGTGATTCCTTGCTGTAACCAAGGATCGTTGTTTATGGCATTAGCAATAATTTTGGCGATAGCTAATGCGCCTTTTTCTTGAAAATGCGTAGCATCAGGATTGTTAATCACGCCAGAAGTTTGATTTTTATAATAAGGATATTTAGGATCATTAGGATCTACAGCTAACCAGTAAGACTGCCAGTCATCTTTGTGTTGGTTGGCAAAATCAATACTAAATGACTCCAAATCAATTAAAGCAACTTGATTAACTTTTGCCGTATGTTTAATCGTATTCGAATAATCTCCCCAATAAGCAAAACCTGGTTTATTGGCGGTATAATGCGTATGACTAACAGGATTAGTATTTTGATAAGCAATGTTATTATTCTTATCTTTATAACGGGTGACTGGTGTCATTAAAATTGGCGTCATATCCAACGCTTTTGCCACAGCGAGATAACCTTCTAAAGAGGATTGGAATGACATATTTTCTTGCGTTGATGGATACTGTTTTTGGTTATTATCATCATTAGGATAAGTGCATAAATTAGCAACATCCACTTTACCTCGTTTCGGATTGTTACCGTTACATTTTTCATCATTATGTCCAAAAGCGATGATCATATAATCGCCTTTTTTCATTAAAGGGATCAGTAAATCGAACCATCCTTCAGTTTTGAAACTACGGCTTGAACGGCCTGACTGTGCGCCATTGATGACAACCGTATCAGCCTTATCATCAATAAACTGATCAAAAACTTGGCCCCATCCCATTCTTGGATAAACTTTTTTATCATAGTTGGACGCAGTCGAATCACCTAAAATAAAAATACGTTGCTTAGCATTTATATTTCTTTCTTTTTGCTTAACTGCCTGATCATAATCAAAAGGTGAATCTTGGCTAATGGGTCTTAAACGCATATCAAACAATACAGTACCACTTACTTTACCAGTAGAAGAATCGTATCCACGATTAAAGTACATTACATTAAGTAGCTTGTTAATATCTGGATTTTCGGTGGTAAGTGGATCAAAAGAATTAGCAATAATACCTACTTGGCGTAATGCTTTATCAAACAGCAAATGATAATTTTTATAAGCATGGCTTAATGCAGCATCATCTATTGAAAAAGATAATTGATTATCAGTAAATTGTTCTGGGCCTAGAAGATTGATTTGTTTAGCTAGTTCACTAGTTAAAAAATCAGTTAATGGATTAATATTAACAGTATTTTTTTCATCTTTTTGTAAGGTATGAACGTATGAAACCAAACAATTACCGTTACACATTTGCCCTTCATCCGCTTTTCGGGCAAGTGAGTTTTCATTACTAAAAACAATTAGTGGTGGAGTCAGTTCAGAAACATCTTGTTGATAAAACCCATCGCTATTAGTCGCCGTTTTTAAAATTTTATTATTCACATCACGGACTATCACCGATGAAACAACTGGTTTATTAACATAAACATAACCTTGTATTACAGTACTTGCCAATACTTGATTGATTGAAGTGACAACCAATAAAAATCCGAAAAAAATTTTCTTTATCATTTTTTCACCACTAACTGTTTTTAACACTTTTATCGATTAAAATAAATAAGATAATCCTAGTGCTAACTTAGCTTCCCTTGCGTCAGAATGAACACTTTTTGCCACATCTTCTGCAGCAAAGTTAACTTGCCAAACTTTGGTTGCTTGCCAATTTATATCCAGTTCTTGTTGATAATCATGCTTTTTATCATTGTGTAATACATAGTTCCCTTTTAAGTATGAGAAGCGATAGCCAATGTTCCAATCAGGAGTTAGATTAATATCAGTACCTATATCAAAACGATTGCGCGCTCGATTATCGACATAACCTTGAACACTATCTTCGCGTTTACTTCTTGAAACTTTGCGATATTCAAATCGATATTGGCCATAAAAAGATAGATCATCACTTTGTAACCAAGTCAATTTTAAAGCGGGAGAATAACGAACACCTGGACGTTGTGAATCACTTACATCACCTAACTGATAATGGGGTAAGTTTTCTTTACTTTTAGCTTTATAACCACCACCTGAATAGAATCTAACTTCCATATTTGGTGTTAGTACCCAATTATCAGCTAAATAAAAATTGTAACCTCCATAAATTTGATAATGACTAGAAACAATATCATCAAAGAATAATCTATTTTTTAATTGGTTATAGGTATTTACACTTAGACCAACATAGCCTTTTTTATCAAAATCAGTATATAGACCAAAACTATCACCATGGTAATGTGAAGTTAAACCATAATGATGCGCATATTTGAAATAGGTTTTATAAGCGAAATTAGAATCTTTGCTATTTGATTGACCGAATGCGTAATTGAAACCAACTTTAAACTTAGCTTGTCGAGTATTTGTGGTTTTATTTTTCGATACATCAGAAATGGAAAAATAAGGACGGAACAATTTTGAATAATTATAGGTAATTTTAAATTCTTGCTCATAATCAGTTTTTTTATTGTTATAAGCTTTATATTCATTTTTAGAAAAACCGTTCCTCAATGCTTTATAAGAATTGTTAGTATAATCACCAAAATAATAGTTAAAGGTATAGGCAAAGTTAAATGCTTTTATACCAGAATACATTAATGCCCAATCTAAACGATTCCTTCCTGTATTACTACTAGCAACATATTTAACTTGTTTGCCAGCTATTTTTGCTCTTTTATAACGTTCAGCGTGAGATATTTTTTTCCATTCATAGCGATATCGAAAACTTGTTGACCAATCACTATTAATTTTATAACTATATTTCAATCCTGGTTGATAAAGAGTTGAATCTTTGCTGAAACCTAATTCTAATGATGGAATAATCGATCCCCAGCCATCATCAAGCGTAAATGTTTTTTGAATAACAACACCACCCGATCCACCTTGCATATCATCATATAAAACATCACGTTTGTTTCCACCACCTTCAGTAACACCAAATTTAAATTCATATTGCCAACTATCGTCAGTTTTATGAATTAACTTAATTGTATCCCCATGAATCCTATCCATAGATTTCCAGTTATGTTCATATTGAAAAGTTGTTTGACCAGCAAAAGAATAAATAGGAAAGGTAGACAGAAACATTAAAAGCGGTATTTTTTTTAATTTAAATTGACTCATTATTGTTTTCCTAAATTTTTAAATTTATTTTTTGAAATACTGTTTTATATTTTTTATTATTTTATTAATTTTTTCTGTTAATAAGATCACAGTTTCAGAAAACAATTCAAAAAAAACAATAACTACATGATATATTTAATTTTTATTTAAAATAATATTAATATATATACCTTAAAAATCAAAATAATTTGTTACCAACGTCACATTTCTAAAAAAAAATTAAAATTAATTTGTATAAATTTAGTATTATTTCAATAATAATTTTAAAACAGTATTTCATAATTATTAAAGGAAATAGATTTATGGCTGATAATCAGAAAAAAATAACCACACTCACTCGATTTTCGTATGGTAGTGGTAATTTGATAGGAAGTGGTGCTCTAGCAATTAGTGCCGCTTGGTTACTATACTTTTATACAACATTTTGTGGACTTTCGGCATTTCAAGCAACGTTAATTTTTTCTATAGCTACCTATTTAGATGTAATTTTAAATCCACTAATGGGTTTTATTACTGATAACTTTAACCATACAAAACTTGGACGTCGATTTGGTCGCCGTCGATTCTTCATCCTATTTGCTATTCCATGTATGATTATTTACCCATTACTTTGGGTAGATGGGATGAATTTCTGGTACTACTTAACTACTTATATTTTATTTGAATTCATCTATACCATGATTATGATTCCATACAATACTTTACCGGTAGAGATGACTAAAAACTTCGATCAAAGAACTTACCTAGCAGGTTCCAAAGCGATGTTTGGTAAAGTAGCAAACTTCTTAGCTGCAGCTATTCCTGGTGTATTTTTCTATCTATTTGATGGTAAAGACTCTCCACTACCATTCTTATTAACAGGTATTACTTATGCATCTATTATGGCGATAGCACTAATTTTGCTTTATTTTAATAGCTGGGAAAAATCAGTTGATGAAATTGAAGATGAAACAACTTCTGGCCTTTGGGAAAGTATTGTTAAATTATTTTCAGATGTTTTTTCAACTTTCCGTTTAAAAACTTTTAGAAACCATTTAGGTATGTATCTATTTGGCTTTGGTGCTGAATGGTTATTTGCAGCAACATTTACTTATTTTGTGGTATTTAACTTAGGCCAACCCAAAACCTTCGTTTCACAAATGAACAGTTTAAGTAGTATTTGCCAATTAATCTCAACTGCCTTTTTCATGGCTTGGTGTGTAAAACGTGGATTCAAAAGACCATTTGTTATTGCAATATTGATAGTAATATCTTCGGTAATCGGCTATATCGGTGTCTACTACTTTAATATGCCTCATGTTACATGGATTGTAATTGGTATTACTATTTGGTTTGGATTAGGAACGGGTGGTGTTTATTATATTCCTTGGAGTGTATACACATTTTTAGCAGATATCGATGAAGTACTAACAGGAAGACGTCGCGAAGGTATTTATGCTGGTGCTATGACCATGGCCGGTAAATTAATGCGTGCAACTATCGTCTTTGTCTTAGGTATTGTATTGAAATATTCTGGTTTTGTGTCTGGCGTAGATGCTGTTCAACCAGAGAGTGCCGTTACTGCAATTAACTTAGTATTAATCTTCGGTGTGTGTGGAATGGCACTATTAGGTATCTTCTTCACATATCGTATGAAATTAGATAAATCGACTCATGCACTTATTATTCAAGAACTTGATAGATTAAAAAATGGTGGCAAAAAACAAGATGCAACACCAGAAATAAGAAGTTTAGTTAAAGAGTTAACAGGCTTTGAGTATGACAACTGTTTTGGTAATAATAATGTAGGCTTTAAACAACACCACTAAACAAAAGTAATATAATTAAACTTAAAATCATCTAATCTAAACAATTAGATGATTTTTTTTATATTAAATTAATCCAAACTTTTTCAATGCTTTCGCTATGCCATCATTATTATTGGTATCAGTGACATATTCAGCTTTTTCTTTTAGCTGATCAACCGCATTGCTCATTGCTACAGGATGGTCAACGGTTAGGAACATTTCAAAATCATTCATACCATCACCAAATGCATAAGTAGGTACGTCATTAAAACCTTTAGTTTTTAATAATTCTTTAATGCCATTACCTTTAGAACCGCCATGATTAAAAACATCAACACAATAATGTGTATTACGGATAAACGTCAATTCAGGAAAAACTTCTCTATAAGGTGATTCGCCTTGTTCACAAAGCAGTAATAACATTTGAATCGGTTCTTTTAAGTAAATTTGATCATCAACAGGAGGTACTTGTTGTTTTAAAGAAGTATAGAATTTTTGAGCTGGAAGACTGTTTTCACTCACTCGCATAGTCTTATAGCTATAGAAAGATAATGGAATATTCATCTTTTCTCTTGAATATTCATATAATCGAGTAATGAGATTTTTATCAATATTGTTTGTGAAAACGACCTCTTTTTCATAAATAACTACTTGGCCATTCATACCAATAATTGAATCTATACCAGTATCCCTCATCAAATCAACCGCTTCAGGTGGTGTTCTACCAGTTGCAATTATTGGTACAATATTATTTTGTTTTAGTTTTCTAATTGCATCATAAGAACTAGGTAACACATCTATATCTTTATTAAATAAGGTTCCATCTAAATCGAAAAAAACAATAGCTTCAGGTTTCTTTTTCATTTCATAAATCCAAAATATGTTTAATAAAAGGAATGGTTAATTTGCGTTGTTGAGCTAACGTAGCTACTTCAAACTCTTCCATTAAAGAAAATAAAGTTCGCATATCGCGATTAACACGTTTTAACAAAAATAATCCAACTTCCGTTGATAGCTCAAATCCACTTAGCTTAGCCCTAAGTTGTAAAGCTTTTAGTTTATCCTCATCACTTAACTCTTTTAACTGATAAACTTGCCCCCACGTTAACCTTGATACCAAATCAGGTAGTATAAAAGGAACTTGTTTTGGAGGAGCACTGGCAGTTATCAATAATTTACTAACGTTTTTTTCGGTTAAACGATTAAAAAGATCAAATATTGCTTCTTCCCAATCACGATGACCTGCTATCGCATCAATATCATCTAAACAAACCAAATCATAATTATCTAAACCTTGTAAAATCTCAGGTACAAGTAGAACATGCTGTTTTAAAGGAATATAGCTTGCTAACTTATTTTGACATGAAGCATGTAATAGATGAGTACGACCAGCGGCACTTGCTGACCATATATAAAAGACGTTGAAGCCTTCCTTATCAAGTAAGGTTTGCAAAGATTCAAACAATAATTGATTATTACCTACATAAAAACTATCAAATGTTTCGTTATTAGGTAATATAAAAGGTAAAGGCAACTGTGAAAGAGTAATAAAATAACCTCACAATAAAAATATAATCTTACTAAGTATAAATTTGCTTTTACAAAAATCAATCACTTTTACAGCAAACAAATAAGTTAACGAAAGTAACTATCAAAAATTAATATATCAATTCTAAAAAACTAAATAATAACCTAATTAAAAATTCATTTAGATATAGAAATTAATCCATTTTATTATTATCTAATACTTAAAAAAACATTTTAACCTTTTCCTAAATAGCTTTTAATAAGTACTATTATTTTAAGTGATGATGGTACTGCCACCTCACAGCACTTCCGAATTAAAAGAAACAAATACCTATAATCCTACTTTTAAACATTAGTTACATTAGCTTTCTACTAAAAACACCAATATCTTTTAGAAAAATCTCTTTTTCAGGTATTTTAAAAAATTAATAAAATGATAATTAATTACCCTATTCTTAGGTATTTTTAAAATTTAAATTAATAATATTAATGTCGCTAAGTATGATCAAAGATCATATTTCGAACTTTATAATGATCATTAAAACTCATAATTACATTTTTATTGATCATAATATTTAAGATGTATAACTTTTTTAACCAGAATGATCTAAATAATTAAGATTAAATTATAGACAATAAAAGATAAAATTTAAGCAAACAAATTTATTTTTTGTGGATAACTCTGTGATAAACCCACTATATAAGCTGTTATAATCATATTAATAACCTTAAAAGTAAAAAAGGTTGTGGATAAAAATAAGAGTTATAAACAGGATTAACTAAAAAAAGATCCGATCAATTAACAGCATTAGACGATCATTAAGATCCTATAAAATAATCATAAAAAAGAGTTATCAACAAAAATGATCCAAACTAATAATAGTAAAAATAAAAAAGATCACAAAAAGATCTTATTTAATTTAAATGATGATCAAAATAGATCATTTGACGTAATAAAAAAGATGAGTAAAATTCCTTACGCTAAATAAAACCAAATCACCTGATCAAAATAATGATCATCTATCTGTAAAATAAAAAACGAGGCTTTATATGTTTTATCCAGATCTTTTTGATGTCATCGTCGTTGGTGGTGGCCATGCCGGAACAGAAGCAGCAATGGCATCAGCAAGAATGGGCCGAAAAACATTACTTTTAACCCATAATATCAATACGTTAGGACAAATGTCATGTAACCCTGCTATTGGTGGTATTGGTAAGGGACATTTAGTAAAAGAAATTGATGCAATGGGTGGATTAATGGCACATGCTATTGATCTTTCTGGGATCCAATTTAGGATCTTAAACAGCAGCAAAGGTCCTGCTGTAAGAGCAACACGAGCTCAAGCGGATCGATCTTTATATCGTAAAGTAATACGAACAACCCTTGAAAACCAAGAAAACTTAATGTTATTTCAACAATCAGTTGAAGACGTGATCATTGAAAACGATCAGATCACGGGCGTGGTTACACAAATGGGTGTTTCATTTAAAGCAAGATCTGTTGTATTAACTACTGGCACTTTCTTAGATGGCAAGATCCATATAGGACTTGATAATTATAGTGGCGGTAGAACTGGTGATCCTGCTTCGATAGGTCTTTCCAAATCGTTGCATCAATACCCATTTAGAATGGGTCGTTTAAAAACAGGAACGCCACCTCGTATCGATGCTAGAACCATAGATTTTTCTAAATTAGGTACACAATACGGTGATGATCCTGTGCCTGTATTTTCATTTTTAGGTGATGCTAAACAGCATCCTAGACAGATTCCTTGTTATATAACAAGTACTAATGAAACCACACATGATATTATTCGAAACAGCTTAGATCGTAGCCCTATGTATACAGGTGTTATTGAAGGTGTAGGTCCACGATATTGTCCATCAATCGAAGATAAAATAATGCGTTTTGCTGATCGTAACTCGCACCAGATCTATTTAGAACCGGAAGGTTTAGACAGTAATGAAATTTATCCAAATGGAATATCAACAAGTTTACCTTTTGACACACAATTAGCTTTTGTTCGCAGTATGAAAGGACTGGAAAATGCCAATATAGTCAGACCAGGTTATGCGATTGAATATGATTACTTTGATCCTCGTGATCTCAAACCAACTCTTGAAAGTAAAGTGATCAAAGGCTTGTTTTTAGCAGGACAGATCAATGGTACTACAGGTTATGAAGAAGCCGCTGCTCAAGGTATGCTGGCAGGATTAAATGCAGCTCGTTTTGTTTATGATCAAGATCAATGGTATCCAACGCGTGATCAAGCTTATTTAGGGGTTTTGGTTGATGATCTTTGTACTTTAGGTACTAATGAACCTTATCGTATGTTTACTTCACGAGCTGAATATCGCTTAATGTTACGTGAAGATAATGCAGATATTCGTTTAACAGAAATTGGACGACAACTTGGAATGGTTGATGATTACCGTTGGCAACGTTTTAACGAAAAATTTGAAGCTATTGAACAAGAAAGAGCACGTCTTCGTGACATTTGGGTTCATCCTCACATTGAAACAATTGATGAAGTTAATGCGGTATTAAGCGCTAACCTTACCAAAGAAGCCAATGGAGAAGAGCTGCTTAAACGCCCTGAAATGAGCTACAAAACTCTACAATCCCTGTCTTTATTTGCACCAGGGCTAAGTGATGATCAAGCAGCAGAACAAGTTGAAATTCAAGTTAAGTATGACGGCTATATAAAACTACAAATTGAAGAAATAGAAAGACAAAAACGAAATGAGGAAACTCTCATACCTGAGCATATAGATTATGCTGAAATATCAGGGTTATCTAACGAAGTTGTTGCTAAATTAAAACAACATAAGCCGGTTTCAATTGGTCAAGCTTCACGTATTTCAGGTATTACACCAGCTGCAATTTCAATGTTATTAGTTTATTTAAAAAAGAAGAACTATGTTAAAAAAGAAACTCATTAATCTTATTGATCAAACGGATCTTTCAATCAATTGTCAGCAAATTGATCAACTGATCAATTACGTTGAAATGCTTAATAAATGGAATAAAGCTTACAACCTAACAGCGGTGCGTGATCCTAATGAAATGTTAATAAAACATATTATGGATAGCTTAGTTGTTTCACCTTATTTAGTTGGTAGCACGTTTATTGATGTAGGTACAGGCCCTGGATTACCAGGGATTCCTTTAGCAATTATCAATCCAGACAAACAATTTGATCTCGTTGACAGTTTAGGTAAAAGGATCCGTTTTTTAAAACAAGTTCAATTTGAATTAAAGCTACCAAATATTCAACCAATTCAAAGCCGTATTGAAGAATATAATCAAAAAAAATTCGATGGGGTAATAAGTCGAGCATTTGCTTCTTTACAAGATATGTTAACCTGGTGTAAACATCTTCCTAATGAACAAGGATTATTTTATGCGTTAAAAGGCAGTGATCTTGATCCGATCCCTGAAGGATTTACGCTTAAACAAGATATAAAACTTACCATACCTGAATTGAATGCTGAAAGACGATTAATGATCATTGAATAAAAAACAAATTGATCTAATCACTTTTTAGATCAATTTTTACGTCTTTTCAAATAATCCTTAATACCATCAACTATGGCTTTAGAAACTTGATTTTGGAAGGCTGCTGTTTTAAGTTTTTGCTCTTCAGCTATATTACTAATAAAGGCTGTTTCAACTAAAACTGATGGAATATCTGGTGCTTTTAACACTGCAAAACCTGCTTTTTCTATCGATGGTTTATGTAATTTATTCACATTTTTCATTCGATTTAAAATAGCACTTCCTAATAATACACCATTAGAAAGGGTTGTTTTTTGCACTAAATCTAAAATAGTGTTATCTAAATATTTATCACCACTTCGGCTAACACCACCTATTTGGTCTGCATCATTTTGAGTTTGGGCTAAATAACTTGCAGCAGAACTACTAGCTCCACGTGTTGATAAAGCAAATACAGATGACCCTCTAACAGATCGACTCGCAAAAGCATCAGCATGGATAGAGACAAATAGATCCGCATGTAAAGATCTCGCTTTCGCTACTCGAACTTTTAATGGAATAAAAACATCTTCATTACGAGTCATATAAACTTTTATATTTGGTTCTTTTTTTAGCAAACTATATGTTCGTCTGGCAATTTGCAAAACAATGTCTTTTTCTCGTGTTCTTTTGTAGCCAATCGCACCAGGATCCTCACCACCATGACCAGGATCGAGCATAACAATAACAGGCGAGTTTTTATTTTTATTCGTTGGCGATTTTATTTGCGCTTGTTTTTTATTTAGATCCCCTTTTTGATACTCTTCTAAAAGAGCAAGTAAAGGATCATCATTAGCTGTAGCCGGTTTAGACGGATAAAGATCAACGACTAATCGATGTTTAAATTCAGCAATCGGTGGTAATGTAAACGTATTAGGATCAATACCCTGTTTTAATTCGATCATAATACGTACAGTTTTAGGATCTAACTGTAATGCACGTATAGATTTAATAAAAGGATCACGACTTAAAACTTTTGTCGAAACGGCTTTTAATATTGGATTTAAATTGAGATTATCAATATCAATCACCATACGATCAGGGTTATATAATTGTGCGCTTTTATAATTAAGCTTAACGTTTGATTCTAACGTTATTCGTGTATAGGTTGATGAAGGCCAAACACGCACAGCCACAACTTGAGCCATTGCCGCAGCAAAGCCAACTCGTGTAACAGATAATAGACAAGTAGCAATAATGCCTTTGATCAAAAAGCGCTTTGTTGGACTAAAAGTTTTCGACATACCTAGACACTTTTATATTAGTAATATTAATAGGCCAAGAATAATAGCATAAAATAAAACGATATTAAAAAGAATGATTATCATAATCAGTTGTTTTTTCGATAGATTAATTACTAATTAGACATTATTTTCTAAATAAAGCATATAAATATAGTTTTTTATATTAATTATAGACCCTACAATCACAAAGGATTACAATATGGCACGCTAAAATCACGGATTTAAACCCGTTTTCATTTTAACAATTAAATATAGCTGAGTTATTGATGAGCAAAAAATTACATATCAAAACTTGGGGTTGCCAAATGAATGAATATGATTCAACAAAAATGGCAGATCTCCTTGAATCCACCCATGGTTTAACTTTAACAGAAAATGCCGAAGAAGCAGATATTTTACTATTAAATACTTGCTCTATTCGAGAAAAAGCCCAAGAAAAAGTCTTTCATCAACTAGGCCGTTGGAAAAATTTAAAACAACATAACCCTGATATCATCATTGGTGTAGGTGGTTGCGTAGCATCACAAGAAGGTGCACATATCCGTAAGCGTGCTCCTTTTGTTGATATTATTTTTGGACCACAAACTTTTCATCGTTTACCCGAGATGATTGAACAAATTCGTAGTGGTAATGGTCATCATGTGGTTGATGTTAGTTTTCCTGAAATTGAAAAATTTGACCGTTTACCCGAACCTCGCAGTGAAGGTCCAACAGCTTTTGTTTCAATTATGGAAGGATGTAATAAATACTGTACTTATTGTGTGGTACCTTACACTCGTGGTGAAGAGGTGAGCCGACCTTGTGATGATGTAATTTATGAAATAGCTCAACTTGCTGAACAAGGTGTACGCGAAGTTAATTTACTGGGTCAAAATGTAAATGCTTATCGAGGGCCAACTTTCGATGGTGATATTTGTTCTTTCGCTGAACTACTACGCTTAGTTGCTGCTATTGATGGTATTGATCGCATTCGCTTTACAACCAGCCATCCAATTGAATTTACTGATGATATCATCGATGTATATCGTGATACGCCAGAACTGGTTAACTTTTTACATTTGCCGGTACAAAGTGGTTCTGACCGAGTGTTAAATTTAATGAAACGCACTCATACAGCAATTGAATATAAATCAATCATTCGCAAATTACGCAAAGTTCGTCCTGACATTCAAATTAGTTCAGACTTTATTGTTGGATTCCCTGGTGAAACCCAAGAAGATTTTGAACAAACCATGAAACTCATTGCTGATGTTAATTTTGATTTAAGTTATAGCTTTGTCTATTCAGCACGACCAGGTACACCTGCTGCTGAAATGGAAGATAACGTTTCTGAAGAAGAGAAAAAACAAAGGCTCTATATTCTCCAAGAACGAATCAATCAACAAGCAATGCAATTTAGTCGTCGCATGTTAAATACTGTGCAACGTATTTTAGTTGAAGGCCCTTCTAAAAAGGATCTTATGGAATTAACTGGACGAACAGAAAATAATCGTATTGTTAATTTTGAAGGTAGTCCGGATATGATTGGTAAATTTGTTGATGTTGAAATTACCGATGTTTATCCTAACTCATTGCGTGGTAAAGTAGTAAGAACAGAGGATCAGATGAATTTACGTGTGAGCGAATCACCAATATCGGTCATCTCTCGTACCCGTAAAGAAAACGATTTAGGTGTGGCTATCTATCAACCATAATTAAATAATGATTGAAATAATAATATATAACATGTTGATAAATTTTGGCTCAAAAGAACGTGTTTAAAATAAACGATTTGGGGACATATCTTTGAATATTACGACATATGAAACAATGCTTGAACCAGCAGATAATCAGCGGCTTAATAGTCTTTGTGGTCCTTATGATGACAATATCAAACAACTTGAACGACGATTAGGATTAGAAATAAACCATCGGGGTAATCAATTTGCTATTACTGGCGATACAATTTGTGCAAAAGCGGCAACTGAGATTTTACAATCGCTGTATAAACAAACTAAAGTAAAAGACAGTA
Source organism: uncultured Gilliamella sp. (assembly GCA_945276085.1). Taxonomy (GTDB): domain Bacteria; phylum Pseudomonadota; class Gammaproteobacteria; order Enterobacterales; family Orbaceae; genus Gilliamella. Next base: position 16,287 of record CALYPO010000004.1, on the reverse strand, counting down.
TTGTCGATATAGAACCAGAGCAGATACATTTAGCTATTAAAGAATCAGGTGCGTTAGAAAAAGCTAATGAACACGCACCTAGTTATGTTGATCTGCATGGTAGCAAACAAGTGATGATAAAGACCAAGCGAGGAGTAATAAAACCCCGCACGCCTAATCAAGCACAATATATTGCTCATGTATTAGATTATGACATCTCTTTTGGTATCGGTCCTGCTGGTACAGGTAAAACCTATTTAGCTGTAGCTGCCGCAGTTGATGCACTTGAAAAACAACAAGTTAGACGAATTGTATTAACACGCCCTGCAGTTGAAGCCGGTGAAAAATTGGGTTTTTTACCAGGTGATTTAAGCCAAAAAGTCGATCCTTATTTGCGTCCGCTTTACGATGCTTTATTTGAAATGCTTGGTTTTGAAAAAGTCGAAAAACTAATTGAAAAAAGTGTGATTGAAGTTGCACCGTTAGCTTATATGCGTGGGCGTACACTCAATGATGCATTTATTATTCTTGATGAAAGCCAAAACACAACAATAGAACAAATGAAAATGTTTTTAACGCGCATTGGTTTTAATTCTAAAGCGGTAATAACGGGTGATATAACCCAAATAGATTTACCTCGTCATCAAAAATCTGGGTTACGTCACGCAATAGAAGTATTAAATGAAGTTGAAGATATTAGTTTTAATTTTTTCAAGAGTGAAGATGTAGTTCGCCATCCTGTGGTAGCTAGAATTGTTAATGCTTATGAAAAATGGGAACAAAAAGAACATCTATAAACAGAATTTAGAGGAGTTAGATTATCTCTATTTCAGGTAAAACAAAAAAAGGCTATATTCGCGATCACTCCGCAGAAACAAACTTATTTTTGCGTAGAGCACTGTTTGCATTTGTCGTAATTATACTACTAATTTTTGTATTATTAGCCAATTTAGCTGATTTGCAAATATCGAATTTTAGTTATTACAGCACCAAATCGAACAATAATCGTATTGAAATTATCCCTATTCCTCCAAGTCGCGGTATGATTTATGATCGTAATGGCACGCCATTAGCGATAAATAATATTACCTATCAACTTAATATTGTTCCTGACAAAACTAAAAACCTTAATGAGCAATTTGAACAATTAAAAAAGATTGTTGATTTAACTGATGAAGATATTGAAAACTTCCAAAAGGAGCGACGAAATTATCGATCTCATCGTCCTGTACCACTTAAAGAAAACTTAACCGAAAAACAAATTGCTCGGTTTATTGTTGATCAGCATCGATTTCCTTTTGTATCGATTGTAAAAATTCAACATCGATATTATCCATACGGTGCTTCACTTACCCATATTCTTGGTTATATATCTAAAATAAACAGTCAAGATAAGCAACGTCTAGAAGAAGAAAATAAAGCTAGCAATTACGTGGCTACCTTTAATATTGGAAAAATGGGGATTGAACGATATTACGAAGATGTTTTACATGGCACGGCGGGTAACGAAAAGGTTGAAGTCAATAGCCGAGGTCGTATTGTTCGCTTACTTGAACAACATCCACCACAAGCGGGTGAAGATATCTATTTATCCATTAATCTCAAATTACAACTCTATATTGAATCACTGCTTGCTGGCCGTAAAGCATCGGTTGTTGCTATTAATCCAAATAATGGTGAAATATTAGCAATGGTATCAAGCCCAAGTTATGATTCAAACGACTTTGTAGGTGGTATTTCAAGTAAGAAATATAGTGAGTTACTTAATGATCCAAGTAAACCACTATTTAACCGTGCATTGCTCGGTGCTTATCCCCCAGCTTCAACTGTTAAACCATTTATTTCGATAGCAGCATTAAGTGAAGGCGTTGTTTCACCAAAAAGTGTGGTTAACGATCCGGGTTGGTGGCAATTACCGGGTACTGAAAGACGTTATCGAGACTGGTTAAAATGGGGACATGGTCATGTCGATGTATTACGAGCGATAGAAGAATCAGTAGATACCTATTTTTACCAAGTTGCATATGACATGGGGATAGATCGCTTAAATTTATGGATGACTAAGTTTGGTTATGGCCAGCGAACAGGCATTGATATCTCGCCTAGTGAAGAGACACGAGCTGTCATGCCAAGTCGTGAATGGAAATTAAAACGCCATAAAAAATCTTGGTTACAAGGAGACACTATTCCTGTCGGTATAGGTCAAGGTTATTGGACAGCAACGCCAATGCAAATGGCTAAAGCATTAACTACACTAATTAATAATGGTAAAACCTATACACCACACTTTTTATTATATAAAAAGAGCGACATTATCAATACCAATCAAAATCAACCACTGATTGATCCATCAAAATATATTGAAAAAAACAGTCTTGTTGATGTTAATCCAACCTATTGGGCATTAGCAAAAGAAGGTATGCACCGAGTAATGTTTGGTGCTCGAGGCACCGCGCGTAAAGTTTATGCAGGCGCTAAATATCAAGCCGCGGGTAAATCAGGTACTGCTCAAGTTTATGGTTTAAAAGAAAACGAAACCTATAACGCACATAGAATACCTGAACATTTACGCGATCATGCTTTATTTATTGCTTACGCACCTTACGATAAACCGAAAATAGCCTTAGCGATTGTTCTGGAAAATGGTGGAGGAGGAAGCTCCAACGGTGGTGCAGTCGCACGTAAGATACTAGATTATTATCTTGAAGGTGATAACTCAACGGAATTAAACGATGAATCACCTAATACAGGACATGAAGATTAATGATGAATAATATTAAGAAATCTTTTTGGCAAAAGATACATATCGATCCGCTTTTTTGCTTATTTATCTCTTTACTACTTGGTTATAGCCTTTATATTCTATGGAGTGCTAGCGGCCAAGATATAGATATGATGCAAAAAAGAGTGATCCAAATATTACTTGGTTTTTTTGTGATGATTGTCTTTGCACAGTTTTCACCAAGAAGTTATGAACAGTGGGCACCTTATCTTTATATTGCCTGTATTTTTATATTACTATTGGTTGATATTTTTGGCTACACCAGTAAAGGCGCTCAACGCTGGTTAGACTTAGGAGTTATTCGTTTTCAACCCTCAGAAATTGCTAAAATTGCTGTTCCTTTAATGGTAGCTAAATTTATTCATCGTGATGGTTGCCCTCCACCACTAAAAACGACCTTACAAACATTAGCTATTATCGGTGTGCCAACACTATTAGTGGCAATGCAACCCGATTTGGGAACTGCTATTTTAATTGTCATGTCTGGTATTTTTATTATCTTTTTGGCTGGTATTAATTGGCGATTTATTCTTGTTGCTTTGATATTGTTGGCTATCTTTGTACCGATTATGTGGTTCTACTTAATGCACGATTATCAACGTGAACGAGTATTAACGCTAATTAATCCTGAACGTGACCCTAATGGTACTGGCTATCATATTCTTCAATCTAAAACAGCAATTGGATCAGGTGGAATATGGGGCAAAGGCTGGCTAGAAGGTACCCAGTCACAGTTAGAATTTTTACCTGAACGCCATACTGATTTCATTTTTTCAGTCATCGCAGAAGAGTTTGGTTTTATTGGCTCGATTATTTTGCTGGTCTTATTCTTATGCTTAATAATTAGAGGTTTGATTATTGCCTCTCAAGCACAAACGACTTTTGGCCGAATCCTTTCTGGTGGTTTAATTTTGGTCTTTTTTGTCTATGTATTTATTAATATCGGTATGGTCAGTGGAATATTGCCAGTAGTTGGTGTACCATTACCACTAATAAGTTATGGTGGCTCATCATTAGTCGTTTTAATGGCAAGTTTTGGCATTATGATGTCTATTCACACTCATCGATATATGTTATCTAAAAACATTTAACGGAATTTTTATAAATGAAAAAGAAATTTAAATTATCTTTTGGATTATTAGTGCTCGCAATATGTTCTTCTGCTTCTGCGGAAATGGCTTTTCCTATACCGGCTATTCCACAACTAGATGCTGAAGCGTATATCTTAATGGATGCCAAATCTGGCGAAATTTTAGCGCAATATAATGCGGAACAACAACGTGATCCAGCAAGTTTAACTAAAATGATGACAAGTTATGTTGTTGGTCAAGCCTTAGAATCAGGCCGAATTAAAAATGATGATATGGTATTAGTGAGTAAAGATGCGTGGGCAACAGGTAACCCAGTATTAAAAGGCTCATCATTAATGTTTTTAGAAGTCGGTAAGACTGTTTCGGTCTCTGATTTAAATAAAGGTATCATTATTCAATCGGGTAACGACGCATGTATTGCTATGGCTGAACATGTTGCAGGTAGCCAAGGTGCTTTCGTTAATTTGATGAATGAATATGCGAAAAAAATTGGATTACAACACACTCATTTTGAAACTGTGCACGGGCTTGATGCACCGGGTCAATATACCACAGCTAAAGATATGGCGTTGTTAGGTCAGGCTTTAATCCGTGACTTACCAAAAGAATATGCAATTTATAAAGAAAAAGAATTTACCTACAATCTTTCTAAACCTCAAATGAATCGTAATGGATTACTTTGGGATACTACATTAAATGTAGATGGCATTAAAACTGGACATACTAACGCAGCCGGTTATAACCTTGTTGCTTCTGCTGTTGATGGTAATACACGTTTAATTTCAGCGGTATTGGGTGGTCGAACATTTAAAGGTCGTGAAGAAGAAAGTAAAAAATTACTTACGTGGGGATTCAGATTCTTTGAAACGGCAAATCCAGTAAAACCCAATGATCCACTCGCGATTGAGTCAATTTGGTATGGTGATGAAAATAAAGTTAAATTAGGTGCGATCAATGGCGCTTATATCACAGTGCCGAAAGGTCGTTCAGCAGATGTTAAAGTGCAATATACCATTGATGATTATATTTATGCACCAATAACCAAAGGAACCGCGGTTGGTAAAATTCAATTTTTATTGGATGATAAAGTTATCAATGAACAATCTTTAGTTGCGCTTGAAAATATTGAGGAAACTGGATTCTTCGGCGGCATTTGGGATTGGATATGTTTACAATTCCATAAATTATTTAATTAATTTTTTCTTAATAACCGCTGTGTGACTTTTGTTTACGCAGCGGTTTTTTATTTTAAGCAAAATTTGATTTTATCAAGCGTTAATTATCTCTAATTTAGGCGTTCAAAAACCCCGTTCCTCAACTTTTTTTGTCTAAGTAGATACATCAGCAAGATAGATTAAGATGCGAGAAATTGTTGAAAAGATCTGTTCTAAAATTGATTCGACAAACAATGGTAAAGCAGAAAATAGATACGATAACATCGTTAGCCCACATAATAATGTAAGCGGGTAGCCGACCACAAAAATTGATAGTTGTGGTGTAAATCTATTTAATAAGCCCAATGACAGATTAATAATAAGTAATAATGTCATTAATGGTAATGCCAACATAATACCGTTATTAAATAATAGACCCGTTATTTCGATTAAGGCTAAATAGCCGTTTTGTTTTAAAGGATAGACCGTAATAGGAATGATATCAAAACTGTTAGCTAATCCGTAAAGTAACCATAAATGACCATCTAAACTAAGAAATATCAACATAGCAATAATATTAATTAAACGTGATAATACCGAGGTTGATGGACCGCTGATAGGATCATAAAAAGTGGCCATTCCTAATCCCATTTGCATACTAATTAACTCCCCCGAAAATCTAACCGTCATAAAGGTAAGTTGTATTGCAAAACCAATTAGGATGCCAATCATGATTTGCTGAGCAATAATCCAGATGCCCATTAACGAATAAAGGGTAAGGTTGTCGTCTAACTTTGGTAAAGGTAACACAATGACAATAAGTATTGCTAAACCTATTTTTACACGGTTTGGTACTTCTTTTTCGCCAGTGATTGGTGCGACCATAATTAAAGCTAAAATACGAACAAAAGGGAGAAAACTTGATTGAACCCAAGCAAAAAAATCAATATTCAATAGATCGACAATAGCTAAATCCATTAAGGTTAACTTGTTAGGTTGGGAATGCTAGTGATGACAAGGCGAATATAGTCGATCATTGTGGTTAGCATTGATGGACCTAAAATAATTAATACTAGAATAACAGCCAAAATTTTTGGGATGAAAGATAACGTCATCTCATTAATTTGGGTTGCTGCTTGTAGTAAACTGATGATTAATCCTGTGACCAGTGCCGCTATTAATAAAGGACCAGCAAGCGATGCTGCAACCTTGATGGCTTGTATGGCGAAATGGCTAATATATTCAGATGGCATTATATTCCTTTACTTTAACTAAAAAAACTTTGTGCTAACGAACCTAATAGTAAGTGCCAGCCATCAGCTAATACAAACAACATAATTTTAAATGGTAGAGATACCGTTGCGGGTGGGACCATCATCATCCCTAACGCCATTAAGGTACTGGCGACAACTAAATCAATTACTAAGAAAGGAATAAACAGTGTAAAGCCAATTTGAAAAGCGGTTTTGAGTTCACTAACGATAAAAGCCGGCACCAAAATTCGTAGTGGGATATCTTCACGAGTTTGAATTTCATTCGTATGAGACATATTTACAAATAACCCTAAATCGCTTTCACGAGTCTGAGAGAGCATAAATTCACGAAGCGGTTTTGTTGCTTCATTTAACCCTTCTTGCATGGTGATTTGTTGTTTCGAATAAGGCACATACGCCTCTTGATATATTTTATCGAGTGTTGGTGACATAATAAAAAATGTCATAAATAACGCAATGCCTATTATCACTTGATTAGGTGGTGCAGATTGTGTGCCAAGTGCACTTCGCAATAATCCTAATACAATAATGATCCGAGTAAAACTCGTCATTAGTAGTAGAATAATAGGGATAAAAGTGAGTAAAGTTAAAAAGACTAAGGTTTCAACAGGTAAAGACCAACTTTGTCCTTCTTGATAGGGTGTTTGAGAAACAATTGTTAATGGTGATAATTGAGCAAAACTACATTGACTAAAAAACAGTACGTTTAGCAAAATAATATGTATTAACCGCACTATGTTACCTCTTGTCTAACACAGATTGTAATATCTGATTAAACAGGTTACTTTTTGACAATTGCTCAACCTCAGCGGGCTCAGCTAATAACATTTCAGTGCGTTGTTCATTTATGGTATGCAGTAATGTCATTTGTTGTGCAGTAACACCAACTACCAGTAATTGATGATCTACATAAACCAGAAGAATTCGCTCTTTAGCACTTATATTATAAGTTGCTTTAATATCAATGAATTGTTTCGTAGACTTTTTCCAACCAATTCGTTTTATTATCCATGCTAAAAATAAGATAACAGCAATTACACAAAAAAATGCCATGCCGATCTGGCTATATAGGCTTGATTCTACTGGAATGGCGGATAAAGTTTGGGTCATGGTTATCTCATTTTTAACGGCTTAATCTACGAACACGTTCTGATGGAGTAATAATATCGGTAATTCGTACTCCATAATTATCTCCAACTACAACGATTTCACCTTGCGCAATTAAATAGCCATTAATAAGGATGTCTAAAGGTTCACCAGCTAAACCGTCTAAGGCTATAACTGAACCCTGAGTTAAATTTAAAAGATCTTTAATGGCCATTTTGGTTCGACCAAGTTCTACGCTTAGATTAACTGGAATATCTAGGATAAGGTTAATATCTTGCTTTTTTACGTCTGTTGGTTGTGGTGAAAGGGTTTCGAAAATAGCTTCTTTCATTACTGATTCATCACTAATATTTAGTTGGCTATCATCACTTGGTATATCACTCATTGAACACTCCTTCATTCAATTGTTCTAAAACTGGATTGCTTATCTGATCTACTTGGATTGCATACTGTTTATTTACGCTACCATAATGACCTTTTAATACTGGTACACCGCCAATGGTGACATCAAGGCTTGTTGGTTTTTCGATATCCAAAATATCACTGACTTTTAATGCTAATAATTTGGCAACAGTTGTTTGAATGTTTGTAAAGTTTGCGACTAACTCAACGGTTGATTGTTTAATACCACTCGTCAGTGAGCTCATCCACACGTTATCATCTTGGTGAGTTTGGTTTTCTATCGGTGGTTTAATTAATAGCTCTTTAATTGGTTCAACCATTGCATAAGGAATACATATGCAAAATGTTCCTTTAAAATTACCAATTTCGACTAAAAATGATGAAGTTAACACAACATCGTCAGGCGAGCTGGTAATGTTGGTAAATTTGCTTTCTACTTCAGAGCGGATGTATTCGGTTTCAATATTGTATACATCAATCCAGGAGCTTTGATAAGTTGTTAAAGCAAGACTTAATACTCGTCGAATAATCTCTTGCTCAGTATGAGTAAACTCTCGTCCTTCAGTATCAACATTAGTAGTATGGCCATCCCCACCAAAAAGAGTATCAACAACAATAAATACTAATTCAGGTGAAAATGAAAATAAGCAACTTCCCCGCAAAGGGTTAAGATGAACTAAATTTAAATGATTGGTTGCTGAAACATGTGAAAACTCTTTAAACGTTTTGGGTTCAATGGGTGAGGTTATAACATCAGTATTTCGGCGTAATAAATTAAATAATCCAATTCTAAATTGACGTGCAAAGCGTTCATTAATAATCTCTAACGCGGTTAGTCTTTCAGGGATAAAGCTATGTTTAACTGATATATCATAAGGCTTAACTTCAGTCCGTTTACTTTGTTGTAAATGATAATTTTGCTCAGCATCATTTTTTATGCTGGCTGAATTATTTTGTGAATGCAAAGATTCACTTTTATCGGTATTAGGTTGAAGCTTATCAGACATGATAATTACCTTACAATGAAATCAGTAAATAGAACTTCATCAATTTTTACTGAATGTTTTGCATCATATTGGCGAGATAATGCCATTTTTATCTGCTCTTGTAATTCAAGTTTGCCTGACTCTTTCTTTAAATTATTAACGTACTGTTTTGAAGTTAACAAAAGTACGTCACTTCTTACTTCAGGAAGATAATCTAATAAAACGGTTTTTTGTTCTTCATCAGCGACGCGTAACACCATACCTACGTATAGAATTTTATTGATTTCTAAATTTTCTTTAGATGGTGGAAGTGAAATTGTGAAAGGTTTTAATGTTAAAAAAACCGGTGATAACACTTCTGGTTCTACATGGGGCGTCGTTTTAGGAGAATCTTGTAACCATAAATAAGCAGCAAAACCTGTTGCTAAAAGGGTAATTAAAATAAGTACTAGATTTAAAATACTTATTTTTTTCTTGGTAGTTTGCATATTTATTATTGTCTCAATGAAAATTAATGAAATGTCTATTTAAATAGCCAAAAATTACCAAAATAATAAATCATGCTTTGAGAATTAATTGGAAGAATAGGCAGTAAAAATATGACCTATTCAACCTTTTTAATCTCTAGCTATCAAAACATAGTACTGTTTCAAATACTATTATTTAGGCAAAAATACTTAATCCTGATTGAACAATGTTTGATGGATGATCAAGTTCATGAAGTGTTTGATTTTTATCGTCCATTAATTGCTCTATTTCAAACTCTTGTTTATAAGGTGATGAGGAGTCATTCATCATTGAAAAATCACTAATATCGGTCTGCTCTAACATAATACCTTGTTCTTCCAATGAAGTTCTTAATTGCGGTAAAGCTGATTCTAACACGCTTTTAACCATATTATGTGCAACAGCCATGTGAAGGTTCATTTTGTCATCAACTATTGCCAATTTAATATGCAGCGAACCCAATTCTTCAGGATGTAATTTGATTTCCGCATTTTGGATACCTTGACGACAAACGAGACTAATTTTTTCGTTTAATGTTTTTTGCCATTCAGTAATATCCATTGGCATAGGTAAATTTATATTTAACGTTTTTTGACTTTCAATTAATGGTGTTGATGTGGTTAATTGATTTGGGCTATGGACTAGTAATGTAGGTTCTTGTTCAAAGTGGCTAATATCAAAATTGGTGATAGGTAAATCGATATTATTATTTTGAGTATTAGTAAGAGTTGGTAATGGTTGATTTGAGGTTTTAACTGAATTTATATTGGTTGATATATTATGTTCATCATTCGTTAGCAAACTCGTTTGTTTATTTGGCTTAATGATTACTTGTTCACTACTATTAATAATAGTGAGTATTTCTGCTGCTTTTTCATCTACATTGATATCATCAGAAACTGGTGCCTTTAAAAGTATATCATTAGCTGTAGTATTAATTTTTAATTCACGTATTGCTGGCTGTTCAGTATGATTATGCTCATTATTAATTATAGGCTGTTCTTCGACTTGCAAAGTTAGTGGAAATAGTGTGAATAATTCATCACTATCTTCCTCTTCTTGATCATCTAATTGATGATCGAGTTTGTTCTCGAGAATATTAGCTTTGGCTAGGCTATTATTTTCGCCTTGTTTTTCATTAAACTGTAATAAAAGCTGAAAAAAATCGTCTTCAATAATTGATACTTCATTCAATTCTATAGGTGATATTAATGGGATATCACTAAATTGATTAATATTCATTCAACATTCTCCTTGCTAACTGCTGCTGTGCAAATTCATCGGTTAATTTTTGTTGTAAACGGCTTTGCTGTAGCAGTAGTTTTTTATCTTGTTTATCCAATAATGTGGTGTAAGTATTGAGACTTTTTTGTGATTGATTTAGCTCATTGGTAATCTGTTTTTGTTTAATTTCTAAAGTTAACAATAACTTTTTTTGTTGTGTGATCCCTTGCTCAATAGCAGTAATAAAAGCATTAAAATTGTTCAGTTCTGATCCCGTAATGCCAACTGATAATGCTTTATTTAAGCGCTGTTGGTACTCATTATAGTAATCATTCAATACATTTAGTTGTGATTGAGCATTACGCTTATTATCATGCGCATTTTTTAATTTAATCAATTTGTCGTCGACTGATTTTTCAGCTAACTTTTTTAATGTTAAAAAGGCAAATTTACCATTATATTGATTGGCCATTGTTCTTTCCTAAGTTTGAATCAACAATTCTTGCTAACTGTTGATAAGCGTCTTGATAACTACAATGTTCATAAATTCCTTGTTGTAAAAATTGTTGCATAGCAGGAAAAAGCGTTATTGCCTTATCTAATAAAGGATCGGTTCCTGCTACATAAGCGCCAACATTAATTAAGTCACGATTTCGTTGGAAACTTGAAAATAATTGCTTAAATAACCGTGATTTTTTTTCGTCTTTGGTTAGTTCTGTCATCACGCGACTTATTGATGCTTCAATATCAATAGCTGGATAATGACCTGATTCGGCAAGAGAACGGGATAAAACAATATGTCCGTCGAGAATTGCTCTAGCTGAGTCAGCGATAGGATCTTGCTGGTCATCACCTTCGGTTAGCACGGTATAAAAAGCGGTAATAGCGCCTTTGCCTTCTGCGTCATTACCGGCTCTTTCAACTAATGCTGGTAATTTTGCAAATACTGAAGGAGGATATCCTTTAGTCGCTGGTGGTTCACCGATCGCTAAGGCTATTTCACGTTGTGCCATGGCGTATCGTGTTAATGAATCCATAATGAGTAATACATTAAATCCTTGGTCACGAAATTTTTCAGCAATTTTAGTCGCGTAGGCTGCACCTTGTAGACGTAATAATGGCGATACATCAGCAGGCGCGGCAACAACAACAGATCGAGCTAAGCCCTCTTCACCTAAAATATTTTCAATAAAATCTTTTACTTCTCGACCTCGCTCACCGATTAAACCAACCACAATAATATCGGCTTTGGTGTATCTTGCCATCATGCCAAGTAAAACACTTTTACCAACGCCTGAACCTGCAAAAAGCCCCATTCGCTGACCTTGACCAACGGTTAATAATGCATTGATTGCACGAATGCCAACATCGAGAACTTGATGAATTGGTGTTCGGGTTAGCGGATTTAGTGTTTTATTAATTAATCCTTCATATTCGATATCTTCAGGTAATGGTTTGCCATCGAGAGGTTTTCCCATTGCATCGACAACTCGGCCTAATAACCCCATACCAATTGGTAAAACTTTGTGGCTAAAATGTGTTAAATCATATTGTGATGTATAAACTCTTGCATCGAGTAATATACCGTCTGTTGATTCAAACGGCATGAGGTATAGTGTTTTTCCTTTAAAACCAATTACTTCACACTCAACCGCTTGGATTTTGCCATCTAATTGTCGTTCAACAAAACAGTTGGATCCTAATGGTAGTTTTAAACCAATAGCTTCTAGAACAAGACCAGACGCTTTAACCAATCGACCATATTGACGAATTAAAGATGCAGACTCTAATTTCTGTTTAGCACTATCAATTTTAGTTGCCCATTGCGTACAAAAGCTCACCTTAACGCTCATCTCCATGCACTGTGTCTGAAATAATTTGCCAGTGATTGGTTATACTTGCGTCGATCTCATTTGTTTCAGTAAATATTTTGCAGCCACCTAATTCTATATTTGCATCGGCAATAAATTGCCATTCGTTTTTTAGTTGATCATCTAGCTGTGGCTCTAGCCATAAAAAATCATTCGGATTGATTCGAACCACAATCGGTGCAATTGTATTTTGTTCAATTAATGACTTGATCGAATGCATTAATTGTTTTTGTTTTACTTTGGATAACGAACCAACAGTTTTTTCAGCGGCAAGTAAAGCGAGATCAAATAGCTTTGGTACAATTTTTTCATCAATTTGATTAATTGACTGCTGAAAATGAATTGCTAGATTTTTGATGGATTCAACAGTATTTAATTTTTCTTCGTTTATCTGTTGTTCTATTTTCTCCAGGCCTTCTTGTTGGCCTATTGTTAACCCTTCCTCATACCCTGTTTGTTTACCAATATTGAAACCTTCTTCTTTACCTAGATTAAAGCCTTCTTGATAGGCTTCTTCTCTTGCTTGTTGTTTGATATTTTCAAGTTCTAGCGTTATTTCAGGGCTATTAATATCAATAAAATTGGTATCGGCCTCATCGACTATTTCAAGTTCTGGTTCACTCTCTTCTAGCTCATCGGTTTCTGGTATAAGTGGTGATGATTCTGCTAAATCTTGAAAGTGTAATGGTTTCCAAGTTAAGGTACTAGCTTGATTATACATATTCATCATCACCGCTACTTAAGATCATCTCACCAGTTTCAGCTAAACGACGAGCAATAACCAAAATTTTCTTCTGTTCGGTTTCAACTTGTGACAAGCGCACTGGTGGTCTGTTTTCTAAATCTTCACGTAATATAGATGCAGCACGTTGCGACATATTCGATAATAATTTTTCCCGTAATGGTTCTGTCGCACCTTTCAGGGCAATAATTAAGGTTTCATTATCCACATCTTTGAGTAGACGTTGGATACTTCTATCATCCACATCAACCAGATTTTCGAATAAGAACATTTCATCAATGATTTTTTGAGCTAACTCATTGTCATAATCACGTAATGCATTGATAACCAATTCTTCTTGTTGTGATTTCATCAGGTTGATGATTTCTGCTGCGGTGCGGATACCACCCATATTATTAAGTTTAATATTTTGTCCATGTAGTAAAGTTGATAACGATGTTGATAAAACTTCTAACGCTGAAGGCTCTACTCCACCGAAGGTTGCAATACGTAGCATTACATCATTACGCAGATCATCATCAAATAGATTTAATATCTCAGCAGCTAAGTCACGATTTAAGTGAACTAAAATTGTGGCGATAATTTGTGGATGCTCTTTCTTAACCAAATCAACAGCTCTGGCCGCATCAACAAAGTTAAGCATTTTTAAGCCATCGGTAGTATCTTCAATATCGGTATCTAATAGTTCATCAAGTAGACGGCTGGCTTTATCACTACCAATTGATTTTTCGAGAACTTTTCGTAGATAGCCATTAGTATCGGTATTTAATACGGCACAATCATCAAGTGTGGTTTGACACTCATTAAGAATATTTTTGAGTTGTTCTTGTGTTAATTGTGGTAATCCCATCATGGCACTACTAATTTGTTGTACCTCTTTATGGTCTAAAAATTGCATTACTTTTGCAGCTAATTCTTCACCTAAAATCATTAAAATTGTCGCTGCTTTTTGAGATTCACTTAAATTCATTACTCGGTGTCCTTCTTGTTCATCCAACCACGAATAATGAGAGCCATTACACGAGGATCTTTTTCGACAATTTTTCGGATGTATTGCTGTTGTTGCATATTATCTTCAAAAATTTTCTGTTGCAGTTTACTGTGTGCTTTATAATCAAGCTTATCTTCAGCGCCCATCGTGCCGTCAGATTTATCCGTATTGAGGTATTGTCTTTGAATCTTAATCCATACCGAACGCAGTACTTTTCGCCATGCATACCATATTATTAAGATATAAATTAGATATTTAATTGCCGTTTTCAGCATGTCGTAAACTTCATGTTTTTGTAAAAAGGTGATGGCGTCATTTTCATCATCTATTTGATCTGTAAATTTCAAATTTGCCACCGTTAATGAATCACCACGCAAGTCAGAAAATCCCATAGCTTGACGTGCTAGTGCTTCAATATGAGTAAGCTCTTCTTTATCGAGTTTTACCCATTTTTCGACCGCTTCATTTTTTTGATTTTCTTCATTTGACGATGCAACTTCATTGATTGTCGCAAATTTATAATTAACTAGAACCGCGACAGATAAGCGCTTGATACGACCTTCAGGAATTTTGCTATGAATAATTTGACGATTAACTTCAAAGTTCAACGTATTATTGGATTGTAAATGATACATTTTTTGCTTGTCGTCTTTATCTTTTACTTCATTCTCTCCATCAATTGGTGCACTTGGTGTTGGTACTGGTTGGTTAGATAAAGCCCCTGGTACACCACCAATAGCATTGCTTGATGCTAATTGACGGTTTTCAACTTGCTGCTTACTGCGAATGGTTTGATTGTTAACATCGCTATTAGGATCATAGATTTCGGATGTTGATTCCTGACGGCTAAAGTCAATGTCAGCATTAACTTGAACTTTAACATTTTGTTTACCTAAAATCGGTATAATGATTTTTTCTACGCGTTCACGCACCAAATTTTCGATTCGTTCACTATATTCTAATTGGGCAACATTAACGTTAGTATCGCGGTATTTTTCTCCAGTCAATAAATTACCGTTTTGATCGATGATAGTGACTTTATCCGCTTGTAATTCCGGCACACTACTTGAAATTAAGTGGATAATAGCGTCAATTTGACCTTGAGATAGCGAGCGACCAGGTAATAAAGTTAATGCGACTGATGCAGAAGGGAATTTTCTTTCTCTAACAAATAAAGAGGGTTTTGGCATAGCCAAATGCACTCTGGCATCATCAACACTACTAATGATTGAAATTGTTCTGGATAATTCGCCTTCTAATGCTCGTTGATAATTGATTTGTTCATTGAACTGGCTCATTCCAAAACTTTCTTTATCAAGCAGTTCAAAACCGATAGCACCGCCTTTAGGTAAACCTTGTTGAGCAATTCGTAGGCGAGTATCATAAATTTTATTTTCGGGAATTAAGATCGTTGTACCGGATGATGAAAACTTATAAGGAATATTCATCTTATCAAGTTGGCTAATGATTTCACCGCCATCTTTATCATTCAAATTACTAAATAGCACACCGTAAGCATCACTCTTAAGCCATAAATAGGTGATACTACTTATAGCTATTACGATCACTCCTACAATAAGGAGCAGCATTTTTCGATTTTGTTTTAATTGATTGATAAATGGTAACTTATTCAATATTGATTCGCCTTTGTTACCTACTGACTGGCTATCCATATGTATCCTAATTCTAAACAGGTTAGATTAATTCTAGGGTCTATTATCTGTGTATTTATAAAAATCAATAGCTAAAAAAGCACATGCTTTACCCTTTAGTTATCGCTTTTAGATTGTTATCTTTGTGATAATTTAAGCGGTAATTTTATTAAGATGAATATAATTAATATGATGAACAGTATCGAGGCTTTTAATCCGGCAACTAAATTGGATTTTTCTTCGAATCAACAGGTAAGTAAAGAGCAAAATTTTGTTGCTGAATTAAAAATGGCATTAGATAAAATTAGCCAAACTCAAATTGAGGCAAGTAAGCAAGCTAAAGCTTTTGAAATGGGTGAACCTAATGTTTCATTAAATGAAGTGATGGTTAATATGCAAAAGTCTTCGGTTTCATTGCAATTTGGCGTGCAAGTTAGAAATAAGTTAGTAGCAGCGTATCAAGAAATCATGAATATGAATGTTTAATTTATTAATGATTCTATTTGTTTAAAAATCGTCATTCAT